>JAEDMH010000141.1 GCA_016303095.1 Lentisphaeria bacterium
CCGGGATTCTTCGACTAAAAATTCTCTCCCACCTCATTTTTACCGGACACGAGTGTTCATCTTTCACCAACAACAAGAGAACCTACCCCGGGGATGCCCAAGGGCAAAACGAAGGGGGCACGACGCCCCCCAAAAAAACGGGGGAAAGAACCAATTTTTCTGGTTTTCCTTTGGAATCGGGGAAGAAATTGCCGTTACATTATGCCCCATTCCGTGAAACGCCTGTTTTATTCCAGGCGGGTTAGCCCTGAAGGGGCGCCTTGTGACGCCCTCACCTTCTACCCTCGAGAGACCCGTGCCATCCATGTCCAGCCGTCGTATTCTGCCCCTTTTCCTGTTCTTTTGTTTGTTGTCCACTCTTCTTGGGCAGATGCCTCCTGCGCCTGTGGTGGAGATTGCTCCTGTGACCTCAGCCCCCATGGAATTGTCCCGCCGGTATCCCGGGCGTTTGGAGTCTCCCGCCTGGGTGGCCTTGGTGCCCCGGGTCAGCGGCGAGTTGCTGGAGGTGAATTTTGCGGAGGGTCAGCTTGTGGAAGCGGGGGCTTTGCTTTATCGCCTGGAGGACGTGCGGTATGCGGCCCAGGTGAAGGCGGCGGAGGCGACCATTGCCCGTTGCCAGGCCTCCCTGCGGTATACCAAGTCCAACTACGAGCGCACCCTGGGCTTGTTTGAGAAGGGCGTGGCCACCCTGGATGACATGGAGGCGGCCCGGATGAACTTTGAGACGGACCAAGCCTCTTTGGCCAATGCGGAAGCGGCCTTGATCACGGCCAAGGACGACCTGAAGAACACCCGGATTCTGGCGCCCATCCGGGGCAAGTTGGGGAAGACCTCCCAGACGGTGGGCAACTACCTCACTCCCTCCACCGGGGTGCTGGCCAACTTGGTCCAGATGGATCCCCTCCGCCTCTCCTTCTCCATGGCCACCCGGGATTTCCTGGAGCTCTTCGGCACGGAGGAAGCTTTCCAGAAGGAGGCCATGATCCGCCTGCGCCTGGCCGACGGCTCTCTCTACTCCCACGAGGGAATCTATGAATTTCTGGACAACAAAATCCAGGACTCCACGGACACCATGACCTTCTTCATCCGCATCCCCAACCCCGACACCACCCTCCTGCCCGGGGGCTCCGTCACGGTCCTCCTCTCCCGGCGCAACAGCCAGGAGTGCAGCGCCATCCTTCCCTCCGCCCTCATGGCGGACGGCAAATCCAGCTATGTCTGGGTGGTGGATGATGAGAACGTGGCCCATCGCCGGGAGGTGAAGCTGGGTTCCTCCGACGGGAATCTCCAATGGATCCTCCAGGGAGTCCAGCCCGGGGAGAAGGTCATCACCGAGGGCGGGCACAAGGTGGTCATGGACGGCATGGCCGTGAAGCCCGTCGTTCGCCAGTAACTGCCGCGCCTTTCCCTCATAGGAGCCCTTTTCCATGTTTTCCCGCATCTTCATCCAGCGGCCCCGCCTGGCCTTTGTGCTCAGCATCGCCCTCATGCTCTCCGGGGTCATCTGCCTCAACACCCTGCCGGTGGCAGAATATCCTGAGGTCAGCCCCCCCACCATTGTCTGCTTCACCAGCTATCCCGGCGCCTCCGCCTCGGAGGTGCAGGACACGGTGGCCATGCCCCTGGAGGCCCAGTTCAACGGCTTGGAGGACATGCTCTATTTCTCCTCCAGCTGCACCAACAGCGGCGAGTATATGTGCACCATCACCTTCAAGACGGGCATCAACGACGACATCGCCATGGTGAACGTCCAGAACGCCGTCAAGACGGCGGAGGCCTCCCTGCCCGCCGAGGTGCGGGCCATCGGCGTCAATGCCCGGAAGAGCTCCGGCGACATCCTCTGCGCCTACTCCTACACCACGGATGGCACCAGCTGGTCCACTCCCCAAACCAACAACTATGTCTCCACCAAGGTGTTGGACACCCTCTCCCGGGTGGATGGCGTCTCCTCCGTGGAGGTCATGGGCGCCTCCGTCTACTCCATGCGCATCTGGCTGGACACCATCCGGATGTCCGCCCTGGGGGTCACCACGGGAGAAGTGAGCGCCGCCATCGCCTCCCAGAACATTCAAGCGGCGGCGGGCACCATCGGCAGCGAGAAATCCGGGCAATTTCTGGAATACAAGCTCAATGTGCAAGGGCGTTTGAAGACCGCCCAGGAGTTTGGGGACATCGTGGTGCGTTCCGGAGAAAACGGGGCTCTTCTGCGTCTGAAGGACATTGCCACGGTGGAATTGGGGGCGAAGACCTATTCCGCCCAAGCCAGTTGGAATGGAGCGGAGACGGTCACCTTGGCGGTCTACCGCAGCAACGACGCCAACGCCTTGGCCACCGTCCAAGCGGTGAAGGCGAAGGTGGCGGAATTGGAAAAGCGTCTTCCCGAGGGAGTGCATAGCACCCTGGCCTACGACCCCACCCGCTTCATTGAAATCTCCATGCGGGAGATTCTGCAGACCCTTCTCCTGGCTTTGGGCATGGTGATCCTCATCACCTACCTCTTCCTCCAGGATTGGCGCGCCACCCTGGTGCCCTCCATCGCCATTCCCGTCTCCCTTCTGGGCACCTTCACCTTCATGGCCATCCTGGGACTCACCATCAACACCCTGACCATGTTCGGACTGGTGCTGGTCATTGGCTCCCTGGTGGATGACGCCATCGTGGTAGTGGAGAACTGCCAGAGCCTCATGGCCCGAGAGGGGCTCTCCCCCCGGGAAGCCTCCCTGAAGACCATGGAGCAGATCACCGGCGCCATCATCGCCACTACCCTGGTCACCGTGGCCTGCTACGTTCCCTTGGCCTTCTATGGCGGCATGGTGGGACGCATCTACATGCAGTTCGCCGCCACCATGTGCATCTCCCTATGCCTCTCCACCTTCGTGGCCATGACCCTCTCCCCGGCCCTCTGCTCCCTGATCCTCCGCCCCCCGCGGGAAAAGGCCTCCCCCCTCTTCCTGCCCTTCAACTGGGCCCTGGATCTGGTGCGCCGGATCTACCTCCTGGGCGTGCGGTTCATGGTGCGCCAGGGCATCCTCACGCTCCTCCTCCTGGCCTCCTTCATCGCCGGCATCTGGTTCTTCTCCCGCCGGGTTCCCTCCAGCTTCCTGCCCGTCGAGGACAAGGGAGCCCTCCTGTGCAACGTGGAGCTGGCCCGAGGCGCCACCTTGAACCGCACCCTCGTGGCCCTGGAAGAGTTCCGCCAGGCCGTGGCCGCCGTGCCTGGGGTGCGGAATGTGATGTGCGTGGCCGGCTTCTCCCTTCTCTCCGGCCAGGGGGAATCCTGTGGCTTCTGCATTGTGGATTTGGAGGATTGGGATGACCGCAAAGAGCCAGGAATGGACATTTTCTCCATGAAGGAGAAGGTGCAGGCAGCGGTGGATCAGATTCCCGCCATCCAGTGCATGGTCTTCACGCCGCCGGCCATCCAGGGTCTGGGCGCCACCGGCGGCGTCACCTTCAACCTCTGCAACGACGGCACCGCCGACACCCTGGAGCTGGCCTCCTTCGCCCAGCGCTTCGCCGGGGAACTCTCCGCCCGCCCCGAGGCCGCCTACGCCATGACCACCTTCTCCTCCGACACCAGCCAGCTCCTCCTGGAAATCGACCGGGAAAAGGCCCAGACCCTGGGACTCTCCGCCGGGGAGATCTTCCAGGCCCTCCAGTTCAACCTGGCCTCCTACTATGTAAACGACTTCAACCTGGAAGGGGAATCCTTCTACGTGAAAATGCAGTCCTCCCGGAAGGACAGAGTCACCTTGGACAACATCCGGGATCTCCTCATTGGCAACAAGCAAGGCCAGATGGTTCCCCTCTCCTCCGTGGGCACCCTGTCCTACACGGTGGGCCCCCGCCGCATCGAGCGCTTCAACAAAATGACCAGCGCGGGCATCCAGGCCCAGGCCGCTCCCGGATACACCTCCGGCGCCCTGATGAAGGCCATCGAGGAGCTGGAGCTGCCCCAGGGATACTCCATCGAATGGACGGACATGAGCTACCAGGAGCGGCAGAACCAGGGCAATCTCCTGCCCATGATGGTGGTGGCCATGATCTTCGCCTATCTCTTCCTGGTGGGACAGTATGAATCCTGGGCCATTCCCGTCCCCGTGATGCTCACGGTCTTCACAGCCTTGCTGGGAGCCTTCATCGGCTTGGAGCTCTGGGGAGAATCCCTCTCCATCTACGCCCAGCTGGGATTGGTGATGCTCATCGGCCTCACCGCCAAGAACGCCATTCTCATGGTGGAGTTCTCCAAGAGCGAGCGGGAGCAGGGGCTTTCCATCACCCAGGCGGCGGAAAATGGGGCCAGCCTCCGTTTCCGGGCCGTTCTGATGACCGCCTGGAGCTTTATCTTCGGCGTGCTTCCCCTGGTCATGGCCACGGGAGCCGGCGCAGGAAGCCGCCGGGCCATCGGCATCACCACCTTCAGCGGAATGATGCTGGCCTCCACCCTGGGCCTCTTGATGACCCCCGCTCTCTACGCCGTCTTCCAACGACTCCGGGAAACGGGAAAGAAACTCCTGCATATGGGCTAATCCCCCTCCCCCCCCCTGAGGGGGGCTAGAAAGCTAGAAAGATATATCTCCTAGAGGGTCTAGGACTTGTCAGAAAAAACGAGGCGGGACGTGCGGAGTGCACGTCTCGCCCTCTGTGCCCTCCGTGCGCCCGGCTTGCCGGGCCTTCCGTGAACTCCGTGTTTAAGCTCCGTGCCCGACCTGTGCCCGGCTTGCCGGGCCTTCCGTGCCGGGGGTTTCGGTCGGCCCCTTGGGCCTCCCTTCACCCCCGTCTAGCGATCCTCCCACCCCTGCCGGGGTTCAGGAGGATTTTCCCCCCATCCCCCCGCAAAACGGGGGATTCCCTAGATGGGCTAGAAATCTAGAAATCCTAGAGAATCTAGGACTTTCACCAAAAAAGACCCCAGGGCGGAGCATGCGCAGCAGGCTCTGCCCACTCTGTGCCCGACCTGTGCCCGGCTTGCCGGGCCTTCCGTGAACTCCGTGTTTAAGCTCCGTGCCCGAACTGCGCCGCGCAGCGGCGTTTCCGTGAACTCCGTGTTTAAGCTCCGTGCCCTCCGTGTGGTGGCTGTCCCCGTGGATAGGGGGGGGGGGAGGATTGAAATATTAAACGCAACCTTGTATGTATTAAACGCACCTTGAGGGTAAAAGAGGCGAAAATCAAACGCCTGTTCTTTTATTTTTCATGATTTTTCGCTTGGCGCTTCAGGCTGCGGGATGCGTTTTCGACATCCGAATCACAAAAAAATGGACATAGTTCCCCCTAGGCAGGGCGTTGTTTTTCAAATTAGGAAAAATCAAAAGCACCCCACTTTTCACGGAGGGCCCCGTCCCTCGGCGAAGCTCCTTCGAACTAGTGTAGTGTCTCTTAAATCATTTTAGATTTTTTCTTGGGCCTTTATAACAGCTTTGGCACGATAAATCTTTTCGAGTATCTCTTCTGCTGATTTGTGC
>JAEDMH010000142.1 GCA_016303095.1 Lentisphaeria bacterium
TTTCTGTAGTAGAGGAGGACATTGGCGCCCCTTATGGCAAGGGGAGCGATTTTTTCTTTCGAGTATCCCCGCGACGGAATCACAACATGGCATTTACCACAAAAAAATCGATGTTGGCCCGGGTGCGGATGGGGGACGAGATTTCCTGGAAGGAGTTCTACGAGACCTATCGTCCTCTCGTGTACCTGGTGGGGAAGGACTGTGGATTGAATCCCTCGGAGAACGAGGAGTTGATCCAGTGTGTGATGTGCGAGATTTTCCAGAAGGACATAGTGGGGAAATACGATCCCGACCATGTTCCGGAGCACATTTCCTTCCAATATGACGAGGCCAAGGGGCGTTTTCGCCACTATTTCCGGGGCATCGTCCGGAATCAGGCGTTGAAGATTTACCATTCTCGTTGGGGGTACAAGTGTTTGGACGAGGTGTCCGAGCCCGTGTATTGCCAGCGTCTGGAAGCCTCCTGGAGCGAGAATTGGCGTCGCCACGTGTTGCATCAGGCCCTTACCGAGCTTCGCCAGAAGGTTCAGCCCTCCACCTATTCGGCCTTTGACCTGTACGCCCTTCAGAATCGTCCGGTGAAGGAGGTGTCGAAGGTGCTGAATCTGTCGGTGGATTCCGTCTATGTTGCCAAGAACCGCTGTGTGGCGGCATTGAAGCAGATCATTGCCAAGATAGAGAAAGACGAGAAATGAGACACTACACCCAAGACGAATTGGATCTCTTCCGGCATAAGGAGATGTCCGTTCTGGGGCGCATCAACTGCGCCTCCCATCTGAAAGAATGCCCGAAATGTGCGAAACTCCTGGAGGAGTTGGAGGAAAACGACAAATTGCTCCAGGAAGTGCGGAATAGCGTGCAGAGTTTTCAAACGGTGGAGACGGAGGGGCACCTGTCCTAAGGAAGGAGAGGGGGGCAAGGAGGGAGGGGAGTTCCCTGGAATAGGGGCGGCGAGGAGAGAGGAGAGGACTCTTTTCTCGCCGCATTTTTTTATCATTCATCCAGGCCCATGTCCAGCGTGAGTTGCCGGGGGAGGGCATGGCGTTGGATCTCCTCCTGAAGGGAGCGAAAATCCTCCTGTTGGCATAGGGTGGAGAGGCGTTTCCAGTCTGGGGGCTGGCGTCGGATGGTTTCCAGTCCCCGCCAGGATTCTGGAAGGAGATCGTCCAGTCGGACCAGTTCCCGATTTTGGAGGAGGTGTTCCTTTTCCGTCCGGAGGGCTTCCTTCACCTTTCCCGGGTCCAGTTCCTGCCAGTGTTCCAAGATGCCGTCGATGGAGTCCCATTGGGCCAGGAGGCGTGCGGCGGTTTTGGGGCCGCATCCGGGGATTCCCTGGATATTGTCCGCCTTATCCCCCAGGAGAGCAAGATAATCACAGAGTTGCCGGGGAGGGACGCCGTATTTTTCCTGGATTTCCTTTTCCCCGTAGCGGTTCCATTTGCCTCCCTTTTCCGGGCGGAGCAATTGGACGCATCCATCCTGCACCAGTTGCCCCAGATCCTTGTCTGCGGTGAGAATCGTCACGGAGCAGTTTTCCCGTTGTCGGGCGATGGCGGCCAGGAGATCATCGGCCTCCACCCCTTCCCGTTGCAGCAGGGGCCATCCGAAGGCTTCGGCCCATTGGCGGATGCGGGGAACCTGGGCGCGGAGTTCCTGGGGCATGGGGGGGCGTTGGGCCTTGTATTCTGGGAGCAGGGCGGTGCGTCGCTGGCATTTTCCGCAGTCGAAGACCAGGGCACCGAACTCCGAGGGAAACTCCCGATTCAGCTGCAGGAAGAGTTTCGCCATGCCGAAGAGGGCATTGGTGGGGTCTCCCTTGTGGTTGCTCATCGCCTGGGGAGGGAGAGCATGGAAGAGCCGGAAGATCTGGGAATAGGCGTCGATGAGAAAAATCCGTGACATGGGGACAGGGCTTCTCCTACTTACTCCGAAGTCTCGGGGGAAATCTCATCGCCCATTTCCTTGGGATCAAAGCCCCGGATGACAATGACCGCCTCCCCCTTGGGGGGAGTCTCCTGGAAGGTGGCGGCCAATTGGGAAAGGGGACCCCGGAGGGTGCGTTGAAACTGCTTGGTCAATTCCAGGCAGACAGCGGCAGGACGGTCTCCCAGGACTTCCCGGGCTTCTTCCAGAAATTTGCCCACCCGGAAGGGGGATTCATAGAAAATGAGCGTGTGGCGGGACTGGGCGTCCTCTGCCAAGAAACTCCGGCGATGGCCGGGCTTGCGGGGAGGAAAGCCCTTGAAGAGATAGCTGGAGGGGGGGAGGCCCGAGGCGATGAGGGCAAGAGGAACGGCGCTGGGGCCGGGGATCACGTCAATCTGGTGGCCAGCGGCAATGGCGGCGGTCACCGCGGGATATCCGGGATCGCTCACCAAGGGGTATCCGGCGTCGCTGCACAAGCCCACCTTTTTCCCTTGGTTCAGCCATTCCACAATGCGTTGCGCCATGGCCCGCTCGTTGTGTTCGTGGTTCGCCACATAGAGGGCGGGGCGGGGAATGCCCAGAAGGCTGACCAGTTGGCCGGTGTGCCGGGTGTCTTCGCAGCAGAGGATTTCCTGGGCGGAGAGGGCCTCCCGAACCCGGGGAGAGACATCTCCCAAGTTTCCGATGGGGGTGGCGATGATCGTCAGGGTGCCCATGAGGCTATCTCACCGGGGAAGGGGCTGCCTACCGGAGTTCCACGCCCAGCTTCTTCACCAGTCCCTGGCGCAACTTTTCCTGAAGTTGGTTCACCTCGTCATCGGTGAGCGTGCGCTGGGGGTCCTGATAGGTGACCGTATAGGCCATGGAGCGCTTTCCCTCCCCCAGGACCTTGTCGTCTTGGAAGAGGTCAAAGAGGGCCACGGCGGACACCTTGTCGATTTTCAGGGAGCGGATGGCATCCAACACCTGTTGATTGGTGAGGGCCGCGGGGGCCACGAAGGAGATGTCCCGTTCCACCCCGGGAAAATGGGGAAGCTCCTGGAATTTTTTGGCGGGGTGGGGGGCATTGGCCACGGCCTCCACGTCGATGAGGGCCAGGAAGAGGGGATTGCGGAGGCGCATTCCCTTGGTGAGGACAGGGGCGGCGGCACCCAGGTAGGCCAGCACCTTCTTGTTCTTGGCCACGATCCGGGCGCAGGCTCCCTTCTGGAAAGCGGGATGCTCCGCCACCTCGCAACGGGTGAAGCCCGCCAGCTGGCAGTCGTCCAAATAGCTCTCCACCATGCCCTTCAGATCGTAGAAGTCCTGGGCCTCCCCCTTCTCCTTGCCATAGCGTTCGGGATGGCGGCATCCGGTGAGGGCGATGCCCGCCTGGAGGCGTTCCACGGGGGCCTCGTTCTCCCGGAGGAAGATCCGTCCCATCTCGAAGAGGGAGAGGTCGTGCTGGTTATGGGCCACATTGTGGGCCACCACCTGGAGGAGTCCGGGCAGGAGGGTGGGGCGGAGGAAGGCGGTGTCCTGGGAGATGGGGTTGGCCACCTGGAGGAGTTGTTCGGGAGTCAGAGCCGTGCCCGCCAGGCACTGGCTCTGGGACCACAGGGTGTAGTTCATCACCTCGTCCAGTCCCAGGGACATCAGGCGGTGGCGGGTGTCTTCCTGGAGGAGATAGCAATCGTCCTTGGCGCTGCCTCCCAGGGCGGCCACGGGAGTGGCTTCGGGAATGGCGTCCAGCCCGGTCATCTGGGCCACTTCCTCGGCCAGATCCACAGGAGCATGGAGGTCGAAGCGCCACCAGGGAGTTTGGACGGTGACCTCGTCTCCCTCTTGACGGGTGACCTGGATGCCCCGGCGATTCAGGAGGGAAGCCACCTCTTCCGGGGTGAGGGAGAGCCCCAGCAAATCGTTGATGTTCCGGGTGCTGGCGGTGATAGTTTCGCTCTTCCAGGGTCTGGGATAGCAGTCGATGGGATCGCCCACCTGGGTGGCGCCGGCCAGTTGGCAAAGGAGGCTGGCGGCTCGTTCGCTGGCCAGGGCGCAGGTTTCAGGCGCCACGCCCCGCTCGTAGGTGTAGCTGGCGTCGGTGGCCTTGCCCAGATTCCGGGAGGAGAGGCGGATGTTGGTGCGGTCGAAGGCGGCGGCCTCCAAGAGGACGGTGGTGGTCTTGTCGGTGATCATGGAGTTTTCGCCTCCCATGATGCCGGCCAGGGCCACTCCCTTTTCCCCATCGGCAATGAGGAGATTCTCCGGCGTCAGCGTCAGTTTGGTGCCGTCCAAGGTAGTGATGCCTTCGCCCTCCTGGGCACGGCGGACGATGATCTGGCGCCCCGCCAGGTTCTCCAGGTCGAAGGCGTGGAGGGGCTGGCCGTATTCCAGCATGATGTAGTTGGTGATGTCCACCACGTTGTTGATGGAGCGCAGGCCCACGGCTTCCAGGCGTTCCCGCATCCAGTCGGGGGAGGGGCCCACCGTCACGTTTTCAAAGACCCGCCCGATGTAGCGGGGGCAGAACTCGGGGGCGTCGATGCGGATGGAGGCGGCGGGTTCGGCGGGGCGGACCTTCACGGGGTTGGGAGGCAGACTCAGGGAATTTCCGGTGAGGGCGCAGATTTCCCGGGCCACGCCCACATGGGAGAGCCAGTCCGGCCGGTTGGGGGTGACTTCCCAGTCAATGACGGTGTCCCCGCTGAACAGCTCCCGCACGGAGATGCCCAAGGGCGTGTCCTCGGGCAGGATCAACAGTCCGTTGTGATCCTGGGAGAGGCCCAGCTCCCGGGCGGAACACATCATGCCGCAGGAATCCACCCCCCGCAACTTGCTCTTCTTGATGACAAAGCCCTCGCCAAAATCCGTGCCCAGGGTGGCTAGGGGAACAATTTTGCCTGCGTCACAGTTGGGGGCGCCGCAGACGATTTGGACGGGTTCGCCGGTGCCGGGATCCACCATGCAGATGCTCATGTGGTCGGAGTTGGGATGGGGCTCCCGGGAGAGAATCCTTGCGGTGATGACCCCCTGGGGGATGGAGCCCGTCTCCTCAATGCTTTCCGGCTCCAGTCCCACGGTGGTGAGGCGATCCGCCAATTCCTGGGCGCTCCAGGGGATGTCCGTGTAGTCGCGAAGCCATTTCAGAGAAGTTTTCATAGGAGGAGCAGCAACGGAAAAAGGGAGAGAGGGGAGAGCCCTTTCCTCCCCGGGAGATCAGGAGGGGAAAAAAGGGCTTTCCTAGGGGAAAAAGGAGATAAGAAATGAGGGGTACTATAATCGTCAGCAGGCAGACGGCCCCACGGGATCCGGGCAAATCAGCACGACAGGAAAGACAGGTCAAGTACGCTGCCGCTTTCCCTGGGAACGCACAGAGAGAAAACACGGATAGCACGGAAGGGCGGTTCGTGCTATCCGCACGTCCCGCTTTGTTTTTTTTGGGGGGCAAGTCCTAGATCCTCTAGGAGATATAGATTTATAGATCTCTAGCCCTTCTAGGGAATCTCCCCCCTCCGCTTGCGGGGGGGGGAAGGGGGG
>JAEDMH010000009.1 GCA_016303095.1 Lentisphaeria bacterium
TTCTAGATTTCTAGATTTCTAGATTTCTAGATTTCTAGATTTCTAGATTTCTTGACCCTCTAGCTTTCTCCCTTGGTGGCATGGGGGAATTGTTTGGGGAAGGCGAAAATCCCATGGGATTGCCTGTAAAAACGGGGGCGGGAACAGGAAGTAAGGAACATGTCTTGTCTGGACATCTGTTTCCTTGCGTCAGAACCTTCTCTTCCCCAGGAGCCACCATGGCGAATTTCATCTTTCAGTGTCCCCAGTGCGGACAGAGTCTTGAGGCCCAGCAGGAGTGGATTGGCATGCAGACGGTCTGCCCCTATTGCCAGAAGCATGTGACCATCTCCATCCCCCAGAACAATCCCATGCCCGGGGGCACCATGCCCGGGGGCTATCCTGGCGGGGCGTCCATGGGGGGACCGGCTCCCTCCGGGCCCGATAGTACGGAGGCCCTCAAGAATGGGTGGAAGCAGGCCACGGATGCGGCCCTGAAGGGGTTGGACATGGAGACGCTCCAGGTGAAGGGGATTTCCGGCTTTTTCGGTCAGCTCTTCAAGCATCACACCTGGGAGGAGACGGAAAACCTCTGCTGCGTGGGAAGTCCCGCCACCACCCCTCCTCTCTCCGCCATTCCCACGACCTGGCCCACCCCCTGGCTTTTCCTCCGAGTCGTCGCCGTCACTCTCATCGCCGCATTCCTCCTGGTCTGGCGACTAGAGGATATTGGAGAAAATGCTTTTTTCCCCTTTTTGCTGACGGGAATCGTGGGATTGCAGTGTGCCGTGATGCTGCTTTTCTGGGAGATGAACGCCCCCCGGAACATCTCTCTGATCCAGGTGGGGAAAGGCATGGTCATCGGCGGCTTCCTGAGCATTTTCTTTACCCTTTTCTTCCAAAAATTCCTTGACTATGAAAATCCGATTTGGGCGGGGCCGGTGGAGGAGACGATGAAATTGCTGGCCCTCTGCTTCTTTGCGGGGAACAAGCGGTATCCCTACAAAATCAACGGTCTGATTCTGGGGGCCGCTGTGGGAACGGGCTTCGCCATCCTGGAAGACGGAGGGTACTTCTTTAGGAGCCTCATTGGAGAGAGTGTCGGAAGCGCTGTGGGGACCATGTGGACTCGGGCGCCCCTTTCCCTTGTTGGCCATGCCCTGTTTACGGCTCTGGTGGGCGCCGGCTTCTGGCGAGTCAAGGAACTCCAGATTCCCCTGGTGAACAAGATCTTCAGCGCAAAGTTCCTGGTTCCCTTCATCGTGGGGGTGGGGCTCCACATGTTCCGCAACAGCGAACTGCTGGAGGATGAAGTGCTTCTGAAGTGGGGAATCATGTTTGTGGTGGGGTACTTCTTCGTCCTGGTGTTTTTGCAGGAGGGACTGAAGGAGATTTGGATGCTGAAGAAGAATGCGGAGGCCTTCCAAGGCGCAGGAGGGGCGCAGCGGTAGGGGGAATGTGAGGAATCGGGGAGAGGAGAGGGCAGAATCCAGGGAATAGGCTATCTTTTCCCTTGGCCTTTTTTCTCCCTCTTCCCTCTTTTGGATTTCCTTCCCCTCCCTTCCTCATGCCCCGTTTTTTCCGTCTTCTTCCCCTGTGCGGTGTTCTGCTTCTTTTGGGAGCATGCACCACGGAACAGCGTCTGGCGCGGTTGGACGGAAATGTGGCCCGGCTTTTGGGGGAGGCCACGGTGCCGGCTCTAGGGGAGGGGGCGTCGCCGGAGAGGGTGTCCATTGACGACTATCATCCCTGGCGTCCTGGTGAGGGGGAGGAATCCGGGGTTGTTGTGGATTTGCGGGGGGCTTTGGAACTGGCGGCCAAGCATAGCCGGAGTTACCAGAATGCCCGGGAGACTCTGTATCAGAGCGCCCTTTCCCTGGTGGCCCAGCAGCATCTCTGGGCGTGGAACCCCACCCACAACCTCTCGACCCTCTTCCGCACCCGCCAGAGTCCGGAGTCGGAGAGCCTCTTCTCCACGGAGGAATCCCTGGGATTCACCAAGCGCCTGGCGGCGGGGGGACGCCTCACAGGCTCCCTGGCCCTCTCCACTCTCCGCTATTGCAGCGGAGATCGTTCGGTGAACATGGGCACGCTGGCCTCCCTGACCCTCACCCAGCCTCTGCTGGCCGGCGCGGGAAAGCTGGTGGCCCGGGAACCCCTCACCCAGGCGGAACGAAATCTGGTCTACGCTCTCCGAAATTATGTGCGCACCCGGAAATCCCTCCTCCTGGACATTGCGGAAAAGTATTACAACGTGCTGAATGCCGAAGCGGATCTCCAAATCGGAGAGATGAGCTATGAGAGTCTGAAGTATTCCCAGGAGCGTTCCCTGGCCATGAGCGAGGGAGGACGGGTCACCCAGATCGATGTGGACCAGGCGCGGCAACGCCTCCTGACGGCGGAATCCAATCTGGTCTCCTATCGGGAGGCCATCCAAAATGCCAAGGATGCCCTGAAGGTGGCCCTGGCCATGCCTCTAGAGACGGAACTCTCCGTCAGCCAGCAGGATTTGACCATTCTCCTCACCTCTCCCTTGCCAGAACCCGCCTTCAACTTGGAGGAGGCGGTGGCCAAAGCCCTCCAAAAACGCCTGGATCTGGCCAATGCCCGAGATGCCCTGGAGGACGCCCGACGGGCGGTGGAGATCGCCCGGGATGCCATGGGGATGAAGCTGGATTTGACCCTCTCCGCCAGCGCCCGGGGCACCCAGGGAAACCGCCTCCACGCCCCCCGGGTGGGCAAGGCGGAGTATTCCGCCGGATTGGAGGCGGATCTTCCCCTGGATCGCACCACCGAGGCCATCGCCCTGCGGCGAGCCATGATCGCCCTGGGACGCCAGGAACGGGAATTGGCCCAGAGCCAGGAGGAGGTCACCCAGTCCCTCCGACGCACCTGGAATACCCTGCGCTCCTATGGCCAGCGCATCGCCATCCAGAAACTCTCCGTCACCCTGGCGGAAAAGCGGGTGGAAAACACCCGGATGCTCTTTGAGGACGGACGCATCGCCATCCGGGAATACCTGGATGCCCAGGACGACCTCTCCAATGCCCGCAATTCCCTGACCCGACAGCTGGTCAGCCATCGCATCTGCTGGCTCCAACTCCTCCATCAGCTGGAGGAACTGCCCGTGGATCCCGATACCCTCTGGTGCACCCAGATGGAAATGCCCTGATCCCCTCTCCTGCGCCCCTAGGAAATCTCCACACCATGGCACGACGCCTCTCCCTTGCTCTCCCCCTCTCCCTCCTCTTGACCCTCCTGCTGGCCTCCTCCTGCCGCCCCAAGGGGGCCGCTGCCGGCCAGGAACTCTATGCCGTCACCCGGGGCGCCCTGGACATCACGGTGCTGGCCAGCGGCAGCGTGGAGACGGCCCGCTCCACCAACATTCTCCAGAAGGTGGGCAAGCCTGCCAAGATTGTCACCATTGTGCCGGAGGGGACCTTGGTGACGGAGGAGGATGTGGCGAAGGGGACGGTGCTGGTGCAGTTTGACGCCAAGGACATGGAGGATCAGCTCTACGAACGGCAGACGGCCTACGAGAATGCCCAGGCCTCGGCGGTGACGGCGGAGGAGACCCTGGCCATCCAGATTTCCGACAACGAGAGCAATGTCCGGAAGGCGGAATTGGAGGTGCTCTACGCCCATAGCGACTTGCGGAAGCTGGTGGGGGATCAGCTGGCCGCCACCTTCTCCGACCAGGAGCCCCAGGACATTCCCGCTCTGCTGAACGATCCTTCCCTGGATGGCACCGCAAAACTGAATCTCACCACCTATCTCAGCGACATTGAACTGGCCCAGACCAAGCTGAACCGGGCGGAACAGACCCTGGAATACACCCGGAAACTCTACGAAAAGCAATTTGTCAGCAAGAACGACTACGAGAACGACCAATTGGACGTGCAGTCCCAGAGCAAATCCCTGGAGGCCACCCGGGGCAAATACGAGATCTTCCGTCGCTTTGACTTTGAGAAGGACTTTCAGAAGGCGTGGGCCACCTGGCAGGAGTCCCGCCGTTCTTTGGAGCGCGCCCAGGCCAATGCCAAGATCCGGCTCACCACGGCGGAATCCAAGCTGCGCACCGCCAAGCAGACCCTGGCCCAGGCCAAGAAGCGCCTGGAGGAAGCCCAGGAGGCCCTCAAGAACTGCACCATCACCGCCACCATGACCGGCATGGTGGTCTACCCCAAATTGCCCCGGTGGGACAACAGCGGCCCCATTCAGCCGGGAAAGGAGATTCGCAACGAGCAGGTGGTTTTCACCCTGCCGGATCTTTCCCAGATGCAGGTGAAGGTCTCCATTCCCGAAGCCCAGATTGATCTGTTGGAAGTAGCCCAGAGCGCCCGCATCACCCTGGATGCCATCCCCGGCAAAACCTTCTCCGGGAAGCTCTCCAGCAAAGGCATCCTGCCCAGCGCGGAAGACGAATGGCTCAATCCGGACACCAAGGTCTACACGGTGAAGATTGATTTCGACGAATCCGGGAGCCATCTGCGTCCGGGCATGACGGCCACAGTGGAGATTCTCATTCGCCGTCTGGAGGATGTGCTCTTCGTGCCCATCCAGGCGGTGCAGACCGACGGGGAGGGGCGGCATCGGTGCATTCTGGCCAATGGGGAGAGCCGTCTGGTGTCCCTGGGAGAGCGGAACCGTTCCTTTGTGGAGGTGCGCCAGGGATTGGCGCAGGGGGAGCAGATCCTCATGTGTCCTCCGGAGGCTTCGGGGGAGCAGGAGGAGAAGGGCGAGGCCGCCGGCGGGGAGGAGACGGCCCCATGAGCCAGGCGTCAGCGGAAGCGGCCTCCTCCTCCCGGGAAGTCCTGCGGGTGGAGGAGCTGCGAAAGGAGTTTCCCATGGGGGACACGGTGGTGAAGGCCCTGTGCGGCATCTCCTTTTCCATGGAGAAGGGGGACTACCTCTCCATCATGGGCACCTCAGGCTCCGGAAAATCCACCCTCCTGAGCATCCTGGGATGCCTGGACACCCCCTCCTCGGGAGAGTACTATCTAGAGGGGGTGAAGGTCTCCCGCATGAATGACCGCCAGCTCTCCCATGTGCGGGGATGCAAATTTGGCTTTGTCTTCCAGTCCTTCAATCTGATTCCCCAATTGACCGTGCTGGAGAACATTGAGGTGCCCCTCTTCTATCAGGGATGGCGGGAGGAAGAGAGCCGCCGCCGCTCCCGGGAACTGGCCAAGATGGTGGGCCTGGAACACCGCATGGAACATCGCCCCGCCGAACTCTCCGGGGGACAGCGCCAAAGGGTGGCCATCGCCCGGGCCCTGGCCAACGATCCCGCCATGATCTTCGCCGACGAACCCACGGGAAATCTGGACCATGCCACGGGATTGGAGATCATGCGGGTGCTGGACGACCTGGCCGCCCAAGGACGCTCCATCATTCTGGTGACCCACGAACGGGCCATCGCCGAACACGCCGGCCGTATCCTCTGGCTCCAGGATGGCGCCATCGCCAAGGATGAACGACGATAGCAGAGGAAGGAAACCATGGTGAGCCCCCTTTTCTATAACTTCCGACGCATTGTCCGTCTGGGCATGGAAAGCATCGTGGAGCACAAGCTCCGCAGCTTCCTCACCATGCTGGGCATCATCTTCGGCGTGGGCAGCGTCATCGGCATGCTGGCCATTGGAGAGGGCGCCTCCCACGAAGCCCGGGAGCAAATCCGCAGCCTGGGAAGCAAGAATATCATCATCCGCTCCGTGAAACCCCCGGAGGACGGAGGCGGAAAGGGACGGGGCATGCGCTCCCTCCTGACCTCCTACGGCCTGAAATACGACGACGCCCTCCGCCTCCGGGAACTCTTCCCCCGGGTGCAAATCCACATCCCCGCCCGGGAAATCCAGGGACGGGCCCGCCAAGGGGAACATTCCCTCCCCGTGCGGATCATCGGCACAGTCCCCTGGGCCATCCCCCATCCCCGGGAAAATATGCATCAGGGACGCTTCCTGGACGCCCAGGATGTCCGCGCCATGGAAAATGTGGTGGTGCTGAGCCATGAGGCCGCCCGCCGCCTCTTCCCCCTGACCCCGCCCCTGGGAAAGAATCTCTATCTGGGGGAGCAGGCGTACCAGGTGATCGGCATTCTCAAGGCGCCGGAGGGCGGAAAGGGGGGGGCAGGAACCTCCCAGGGACAGGCCCGGGAGATCCACCCGGTCTACATCCCCATCACCGCCGCCCGTCGACGCTTCGGAGAGGTGATCATGAACCGGGAAAGCGGCTCCATGACCCTGGAAAAGGTGGAACTCCACCAGCTGACCCTCACCGCCCCCACGGAGGAGGAGGTGATTCCCCTGGTGGCCGCCGTGCGACGCACGCTGCAGCAAACTCACCGAAAGACCGATTTCGAAATCACCGTCCCCCTGGAACTGCTGCGCCAGGCCGAACAGACCAAGCGCATCTTCAATGTGGTCCTGGGAAGCATCGCCGCCATCAGCCTCCTGGTGGGCGGAATCGGCATCATGAATATCATGCTGGCCAATGTGACGGAGCGCACCCGGGAAATCGGCATCCGACGGGCTCTGGGGGCCACCAGGGGACATATCGTGGTGCAATTCCTCACGGAAGCCCTCCTCCTCTCCCTCTGCGGAGGCGTCCTGGGCATCGGACTGGGGGTCGCTGTCCCCAAAGTGGTGACCCGCCTGGCGGGACTCACGACCCTGATTCAACCAGATTCCATCCTCCTCGCTTTCTCCATCTCCCTGATGACCGGAGTGATCTTCGGGATCTACCCCGCAATCCGCGCCTCCCGACTCTCCCCCATGGAAGCCCTCAGACATGAGTAGAACAACCTAAAGCCCTTGCCCAAGAAGAAAATGCGAATCTTATTCCATGAGGGCATGCCGTCACCTCCCATGGTCCGTTGAAGGGTAAAGTTCTAAACAAGCCGGAAGGAGAACTGGTTACCATGGTTGATTGGAATCGCTTTTGCATTGATTCTGTCATGATTACCAATCACCACAGAATAGACGAACATGGAAGAAAGGTTTTTTCCATCTCGTTTACAGCGACTGAATACGAGAAATATGTGGATTTTATCGATAAGGAGTAATGGACACGCTGACCCAGGAAAAACGTAGTGACGTCATGAGCCGGATTCGGTCGAAGGACACGAAGCCGGAGATGCTTGTTCGTCGCCATCTGCACGCCATGGGGTTCCGCTTCCGTCTTCATTCGTCCAAGCTGCCTGGACATCCTGACATCGTTCTTCCAAAGTGGCACACGGTGATCTTCGTGAACGGATGCTTCTGGCATCGCCATGAAGGATGCAAGGCTGCCAGCACGCCCAAATCCAATGTTGAATACTGGAATGGGAAATTCGAGAGGAACGTGGCAAGGGACAGGCAGGAGCACGCGGCATGGGAGGCGGCTGGCTGGCGTGTGATCGTGCTATGGGAATGCGAAGTAAAAAAGCGATTGGAATTTTTGCCTGAGCTTATTCAGAAGAGGTGAATGTTCGCAAAGGTATATAGTCCCCCGTTAACGTAAGGCATGAAACCAAGTGGGGTTTCCATGCCCACGATGAGTAAACGACGATAAACAAGAAGCTTCTCGAACCGGACTGTCAGAGATAGGGCGACGGGACGATTGTGATCGTTTTCCCTAAGAAGGGTATTCCAGCAAACCAAGGAGGTAGCCTCTCCTTGAGGGGGAGTGCACTTTTGGCGATACGGGGGGCTCGTTGGCGAATTGGCCGTCGGTGAGGAGTGAGGGAGGATCCTGTTGTTGTTTTTTTGCTGTCCTATCGTAGTTTCAGGATCAGGACGGCGAAGAGTGGCATGAGCAGGCTTTGGAGGAGCATGAAGCGCATAAGCACCTGTGTATCGGACCAGCCCAGATTTTTCCGGCAGTGGTCGTGGATAGGGAAGCGGTAGCGGTGGAGGAGTAGGACCAGGGAATGTTGTCGCGCCGCTTCCTCTTCTGTGGCAAAATTTTCCGGATGGAGGGGATGAACCACGATGGACAGGGGGGGGCGGGTGTCCCATCCCACTTTTTTCAAGCTTCGCAGGAGGATCAGTTTCACCAATCCTGCGCCGCCGTTGGCGAAGAGAATGGGGGTGGCCACCAGGAAGAGGAAGGGATTTCCGGAGACCAGGACGGCGATGCCCAGGAGGAGGCCGTAGAATCGGCTGCCTGCGTCTCCCATGAGGACTTGGGAGGGGGAGGCGTTGAACCAGAGATAGGCGGCCAAGCCTCCGGCGGCGGTGGACAGGAGGATGGCCCAGGAGGCGCCGTTGGCCACATGGGGCAGGAGGAGGTATTCCGCCACTCCCCTATGGCCCAGGGCGAGATAGAGAAGGAAGGCCATGGACAGGAGGCCGTGGAGGGCTAGGGAGCCCGCCACCCCGTCCACCCCGTCGGAGCAATTCACCACGTTGATCATGATCCAGAGGAAGGCGGTTCCCAGGGTGAGATAGCCCCAGAGGGGGAGGAGGAAGGCGCCTCCGGGGAGGGGGCCCTTCAGGAAGGGGAGCCAGAGGGTGGTGCCTTGCCAATGGGCCAGGATAGCCGTGGTCAGAAACGCGATCACCAAGTCCAAGAGGCCCTTCTTCCACTGTCCCCAGTCCGTGACGCTCCGGTCGTCCAGATATCCTGTGACCATGATGGCCAGGAGCATCAGGCCGATGAGGAGATATTCCCCGTAGAGAGGGGTGACCAGGAAGGCGCTGAGGAGGAAAGCAAGGGTGAGCAGCAGGCCGGCTCCCGTGGGTTTTCCCTTGGCTTTTTCCGACCCCTTCACGAAGGCCTTGCCCCGATCGTGGGGGAGAAGGGACCAGAAGCGGGGAAGAATCAGCCATGTGAGGCAGAGGCAGCCGACGCCTCCCAGCAGCATGAGGACCAGGCGGGATTCTAGCAGGCGAAAGGGACCCCAGAGGGAGGAAAGAAGGGCTTGGGAGAGAAAGGGGAGCATGGGGGAAAGCCACAGAGGGGGGAGGAAGGAAAGGCAAGGGGGAGGCCGGCTACGGTCCTTTTGGGGAAGGGGAGGAGGAGGCGTCCTGCAGGGAGATCCTGCCTAGAGCCTGGGGGGGCTGATCCGCCGGAGTCAGCACAAAGCCGGTGGCAAGATCGGCCTCCAGAAGCGCCCGGGCCAAGGACTCGCCCCGGACAAAGACCGCCGTGGAATAGGCGTCCGAGCGCCACCCGTCGACACATACGGCGGTGACGGAGGCGTAGGGCGGGGCCACTGGCTCCCCCGTCTCCGGGTCTAGAATGTGGCCTAGGGGGCGGGGGGAGGAGGAAGGGGAGAGGGGGCGCAGAGTGTTGGCGCTGGTGGCCACGCACTGCCCCCCCGTGCCCCCCAGAGTGCAGCGCTCCTCTCCTCCATGGCCAGGCCGCATATCCTCCAATCCGCAGAGATTTTCATAGGGGTGATGGGGCGGAAGTTGTTGTAACGTGTTGCCTCCCAGGGAGATATAATAATATTGTATACCCTCTTCCTTCAAGCTTTCCCGCAGGAGATCCAGGGCCAGTCCCTTGGCCAGTCCTCCAAAATCCACCCGGATATCCGGGTGGGACTTGGTGATGGTTTTTGCGGTGTCATCCCAAAGGAGGAGGGGGAATCCCACGGAATTTCGCACTTTGGCGCATTGTTCCGTCAGGGAGTCTCCCTGGAATTGCGGGTCGTTGGGATTTTGGGCCACCTTTCTCCAGAAGTCCATAAGGGGGCCGACGGTCACATCGAAGGCTCCCTGGGTTTCCTGGTAGGCCTGTTTCGCGGTGTGGAAGGCGAGCCAGAGGAGAGGGGAGAGAGGGATGGGCTGGTTTGCCGGGGCCTGGTGGAAGCGGGAGAGTTCGCTTTGGGGATCGAAGGCGTTTAGGGTGTTATGGAGTTGGAAGAGTTGTTCGGAGCATTTGGCGTAGGCCTCATGGACCCGGTAGCGCTCTCCGAACAGCACCAGGCGGCAGTCGGTGTGGAAGGCGGAGGTGAGGAACTCATATTGTCCCCAAGCCATGTCCGGCTGCAGGAGTTCCTGGGTCAGGGGGACGTGGGTCTTTCCTTTCTCCCGATGCAGGAAGAACCCCAGCGCCAGAAGAACGGCCAAGGCGGGGAGGAGGTGGGTGAGGATATGTCGTTTTGCGTTCATGGAGCGAGGCTCCCGGGAAAAGGGGAGGAGGGTGGCGAACCCCCTTTCCCCCTGTTTCCTCCCTTGCCGAGGAGACGTCCAAGGCGCCCGGAAGGGGTTCTCCCCTTTCCCCCGGGGCTGGAGGAAGGTCTCCTTCCGGGAAGAGGGGAGGTGTTAGGCTTTCTCCTGGGGGGCAGGGTTCTTCAGGGCTTCCCGGAGGGCTGCCACCTCGGGAATCTCTTCCTCCGGCGTGTCATCCTGGAGAGGCTGTTCGTCCTTGGGCATGGGCCATCCCAGCAGCTCGTAGACTTGCGGGGCGGAGAGGGTCTCCCGTTCCAGGAGGGCCTGGGCCAGCTTCTCCAGCTCCGCCCGGTGGCTGACCAGGATTTGGGTGGCCCGGCTCTTCTGCTCGTCCACAATACGGCGAATCTCCAGGTCGATTTCCCGGGCGGTCTCCGGGGAGAAATCCTCAGACCGGGTGATGTCCCGCCCCAGGAAGAGATGCTCCTCCCGTCCTGCGTAGTTGATGAGGCCCAGCCGTTCGGACATTCCCCATTGGCAGACCATTTTCTTGGCCAAGTCGGTGGCCTGGCGGATGTCCATGGAGGCCCCGGTGGAGATGTCGTCCATGGTGAGCTCCTCGGCGGTGCGTCCGCCGAAGCAGACGGCGATCATGTCCAGGATCTGTCGTCGGGAAGCGGTGGGTTCGTCATCCTTGGGCAGGGTCATGGTGGCTCCCAGGGCAGGGCCGCGGGGGATGATGGTGATTTTATGGAGGGGCATGGCATCGGGGCAGCACATGCCCACCAGGGCATGGCCGGCCTCATGGAAGGCGGTGAGGCGCCGGCACTTGTCGTCCATCTTGTGGCTGCGGCGCTCCCGTCCCCATCGCACCTTGTCCCGGGCTTCTTCCAGATCCGGCATGGTGACCGCCTCCCGTTTGGCCCGGGTGGCCAGCAGGGCGGCTTCGTTGATGAGGTTTTCCAGATCCGCCCCGGAGAATCCCGGGGTGCCCCGGGCGATGATGCGGAGATCCACGTCTTCCGCCAGGCGGGTCTTTCGGGCGTGGACCTTCAGGATGGCGATTCTTCCCCGGAGGTCGGGGAGATCCACGGTGATCTGCCGGTCGAAGCGTCCGGGTCGGAGGAGGGCGGGATCCAGCACATCGGGGCGGTTGGAGGCGGCGATGACGATGATGCCCTGGTTGGGCTGGAAGCCGTCCATCTCCACCAGGAGGGCGTTCAGGGTCTGCTCCCGTTCGTCGTGTCCTCCGCCGATGCCGCTGAACCGGGAGCGGCCCACGGCGTCGATTTCGTCGATGAAGATCAGGCAGGGCGAGTCCTTCTTGGCCTCGGCGAACATGTTACGCACCCGGGCGGCGCCCACGCCCACGAACATCTCCACGAAGTCGGAGCCGGAGATGGAATAGAAGGGGACCTTCGCTTCGCCGGCGATGGCTTTGGCCAGGAGGGTCTTGCCCGTGCCGGGAGGGCCCACCAGAAGGACGCCCCGGGGCACCCGCCCGCCCAGGCGGCTGAAAGACTTGGGATCCTTGAGATATTCCACGATCTCCTGCATGTCCTCCTTGGCCTCGTCGCACCCCGCCACATCCCGGAAGGTGATGGAAGCGCCTTCCCCAGGCTCCTGCTTCCGCGCCCGGGATTTCCCAAAGTCCATGGCCCCGCCTGCCCCCCGCATTTGACGGGTGAAGATGAAGTAGAAGAAGGCGATGAGGAGAACCGTGGGCAGGAGCATGAACACCAGCTGGGTGAAGGAACTTCCCTCCGCCTTGGCGTCATAGAGACGGCAGTTCTCCCGGATCATGTCATCCAGCGCCCTGCTGTAAATCACCCGACCCTGAAACTCCTGGAGCACCGCACCGCCCTCCAGGGTGTCCGGGAGACGAACCTTCCCTTTGACGGTGAGAATGCCAGATCCCGCAGACTCGGAGACGGTGAGCGTCTCGATGGCGCCTTGCTGAAGATAGGTCTCAAATTCACTCTGGGTCAGGGACAGAACCCGCCCGCGGTTCCGCATCTGGCTGTAGCCCAGCAGGGGGATCAGCACCAGGAGGACAAGCCAGAAAACATATTGCCATCGGGACATGGGAGGATGGGGGGGCATGCCCCGGAAGGAACTCCCCCTCTGGGGGGCTTCCTCCTCGTGGGAAACGTCCTCCCTCTGGGGCGCATCCCCCTTCTGGGGGGCGTCACCATCGTGGGTGGGGGGAGGGGAGGGGATTTTGTCTTCTTCCTGCTGGGGAGGATTCGGGAGATTGGGAGAAGTCATGGAGAAGCTGGTTGCCTCCTCGGGGCTTCCGTTGGGGAGCCGTGATGAGAGTTGGTCCACGTCTCTCCTTCTAGAGGGAAGAAGAGAGGACGGGAAAAGAGAGTGGGGTAGGCGGGGCGCCCTTTCGGGTGGAAACACGGGTATGACCGTGGTTTCGAAAGAGAGTTTCCCCGCAGGGGAAAGGGGCTCCTTGTTTCCTGATTTTCAGGAAGAAGGGAGGAAGGGAAGCGGTTGCGGGATTCCGTGGGCCCGCTTCCCCCAGGGGGGGGGGAGGGCGCCCAAGAGAAGGGAGCAGCGGGGAAAGGATTCCGTTCCGTCCGCCTCCCGTTTTTTCTTCCCCCCCCCTTCCCCTCTCTGCACCACGGCCTTTCCCCACGAGGAAAGGCCGCTTCAAGGTAGTTAACTTCCCTTTCCCTAAAGGGAAAGGCCACGCCATGCCCCTCCTTTCTTTCCGCCAGGAGGGGCCGACGCAGGTGGATGGACGTTCTCGCCTACCGGCGAACAAGGGTGAGAATCAGAAGCACCACCACCAGCAGGACCAGAATGGCCACGATGATGTTCATAATCTTGCCGTGCTTCTGGTTGGGGCGCAAAGCCGTGGAACGCTTCACGTTCATGCGGTTGCCCAAATTCCGCATGGTGGTCTTGTTGATCTCCCCCGTGTCCACATCGTCTAGGTCGATGACGGAAACGGTACGACTCTCCTCCCTGGCTCCCTCAATGTCGTCAAAGAGAATCTCCACGCTGCCAATCTGGATGATGTCCCCATTGTTCAGCTTGACGGAGTTGCCAGGCTGGAGAACCTGGTCGTTGATCTTGGAGCCGTTGGTGGAGCCCAGGTCCTCAATGGCGTAGGAACCATCGTCCAACTTCACCAGGGTGCAGTGGTGTCCGGAGACCGTAGGAGCCGAGATGCAGACATCACAATCATCTGCGCGTCCCACAGTGTACTTGTCCTGGCTGAGGGAGAAAGAGGCGCCACGCATCTGGTCAGACAGGATGAAGAGTTTAGGGGTACCCATATTACCTTGGAATCAATGTGTGATGGGGTTGGGTGGAGAAATGCTGTTTGGTCAAACTTTAACGCATTTCTCTTCTTTTGCTTTATGAAACGCGAAAAAAAAGAGGAAGTTCCCTGAGTGAGAAAAACAGGTGGATGCCCGGGGGGGGCACACAGAGGACACAGAGGGGAAACACGGAGGGCACGGAGATGCCCTGCGGGGCCACGGAGGAAACGGAAGGCCCGGCAAGCCGGGCACACAGAGGGCACAGAGGGGGCAGAGCCTGCTGCGCATGCTCCGCCCTGGGTTCTTTTTGTGGGAAAGTCCTAGAATCTCTAGGATTTCTAGACCCTCTAGATCCTCTAGCCCCCCGCAAGCGGGGGGGAGGGGGGATCCTCCTGAACCCCGGCAGGGGTGGGAGGATCGCTAGACGGGGGTGAAGGGAGGCCCAAAGGGCCGACCGAAACCCCCGGCAAGGAAAAAATCGAATCCGAACCCCGTAGGGGTGGCAGGACAGGCCTTGGCGACGGGGCTGGAGCGTCCGCGCAACCCCCGGAGGGGAAACACGGAAGCCACGGAGGGGAAACACGGAGGGCACGGAGATGCCCTGCGGGGCCACGGAAGCCACGGAAGGCCCGGCAAGCCGGGCGCACGGAGGACACGGAGGGGGCGGAGCCTGCTGCGCATGCTCCGCCCAGGGGCTTTTTGGGGGGAAAAGTCCTAGACTCTCTAGAATCTCTAGAATCTCTAGAATCTCTAGCGGGGGAAAGAAGCGTCAGAGATGTCTAAAAATGTCCAAAGATGTGCTATATTACGCAACTCTCAAGAAGATGTAGTGAAGAAAAGAGTTTTTTACGGCGAGGAGCCAAGGAATTGCGAGACGATGGATTTCCAGGACGAAGAAGAGAAGAAGGAGTGTTGTCCGGTGCAGCCGGAGGAGTCCTCTGTGGTGGAGGAGGGGGTTTCCCGTCTTTTTCCCGGGGAGAACGCCTCTTCGGGGGGAGAGGAAGAGGTTTCTGCCGGGGCGTCAGCGTCCTCTTCCGAGGAGCCCTCTGAGGATGTGGTGGAGGAGGGGAGTGCCTCTGGGAAGGAGGAGCGTCTGGCCAAATTTTTGGCTTCTGCCGGCATTGCCTCCCGTCGCAACTGCGAGGAGTTGATTTTAGAGGGGCGGGTCACGGTGAATGGGGAGGCGGTGCTTTCCCCTGCCTACAACGTGGATCCGGAGAAGGACAAGGTGCATTTTGAGGGGCGTCTGGTGGAGAGCCATCCCCAGGGCAAGGTGTATCTTCTCCTGAACAAGCCCGTGGGGTACACCTGCAGCGCAAAGGACGCCCATGCGGAACGTCTGGTCTTCGACTTGATTCCTCAACGTTTTGGACGGCTCTTCACGGTGGGGCGGCTGGACCGGGATTCGGAGGGGCTCCTGATCCTGACCAACGATGGGGATTACGCGCAGAAGGTGATGCACCCCTCCCGCCAGATTCTCAAGCGGTATTACGTGGAGTGCGATGGGCAGTATGCCACCAGTCTCCGTCGCCGTATGTTGGAGGGCTTCTACGACAATGATGAGTTTCTCCGTGCCCTGGCCGTGGAGGACAAGGGAGTGCAGAGGGGGCATTGCTCCCTGGAAATCACCCTGGGAGAGGGACGGAAACGGGAGGTGCGCCGCCTCTGCAAAGACGTGGGATTGGAGGTGACCTTGCTGCGCCGGGTGGCCATCGGCGGCCTGGAACTGGACGAGAATCTTGCGGCGGGTGCCTGGCGGATGATGAGCGGCGAAGAACAGGAAAAGGTCTTCGCCCGCATTCAACTGGCGGAACAGCCCATCTCCGCCGATCCCCGCCCCTATTGGCAAAAGGAGCGCAAATCCTTCGACCGGGAACACCGCCCCTATGCCGCTAGCCCCTATCCCGAATACCGCAAGGAAATTTCCTCCAGCGACCGCAAGCCCTTCGACCGTGATCGCAAGCCCTTCGATCGTGATCGCAAGCCTTTTGACCGTGATCGCAAGCCCTTCGACCGGGAGCGTCGTCCCTGGTATTCCGAGGAGGGTGGCGAAGAAAGGGAGAGCCGCTTCGATCGCAAGCCTTTTGACCGTGATCGCAAGCCCTTCGATCGTGACCGCAAGCCCTTCGACCGTGATCGCAAGCCCTTCGACCGGGAGCGTCGTCCCTGGTATTCCGAGGAGGGTGGCGAAGAAAGGGAGAGCCGCTTCGATCGCAAGCCTTTTGACCGTGATCGCAAGCCCTTCGATCGTGACCGCAAGCCCTTCGACCGTGATCGCAAGCCTTTTGATCGTGATCGCAAGCCTTTCGACCGGGAACGTCGTCCCTGGTATTCCGAGGAGGGTGTCGAAGAAGGGGAGAGCCGTTTCGATCGCAAGCCTTTCGACCGTGATCGCAAACCTTCTGACCGTGATCGCAAGCCCTTCGACCGTGATCGCAAGCCCTTCGACCGTGATCGCAAGCCTTTCGACCGGGAGCGTCGTCCCTGGTATTCCGAGGAGGGTGTCGAAGAAAGGGAGAGCCGTTTCGATCGCAAGCCTTTCGACCGGGACCGCAAGCCTTTCGATCGTGACCGCAAGCCTTTCGACCGGGAACGTCGTCCCTGGTATTCCGAGGAGGGTGGCGAAGAAAGGGAGAGCCGTTTCGATCGCAAGCCTTTCGATCGTGATCGCAAGCCTTTCGATCGTGATCGCAAGCCCTTCGACCGTGACCGCAAGCCCTTTGGCAGCCGTGGAAAGAGCGCGGGGAGTTCTTGGTCGAACCGGGAGGAGCGGGGATTCCGGAAAGAGCGAGGGGAGGGGAGAGACTTCCGTTCTGGGCGTCCGCCCCGTTCCTGGAGATAATGGTGTCTACGGCCCTTCCCGTGGGGGGGACGGGCGGGGCCAGGAGAGGCCATAGGATTTCCGCCAAAAGGAGGGATAGTCGCATCCCATGTCTGAGTGGAAGCGTCGGGAACATGTAGGGGAGGGAAGCGAGGAGCACTCCCGGCGCGTGCTGGGCTATGACCGTCTTCTGGAGGAGATTGGCGAGTATGCCCAGAGTGGCGGGGGGCGTCGCCGTGTCTTGGCCTTGCGTCCCCGCTATGCTTTGGGAGAGATCCAGGAGAGGAGGGGGCTTTACGAGGATTTTATGAAATTGGGGGAGATGGCCTTGGGAGTGCCCTCCCTTGGGGGGGAGGAGCTGACGTCGATTTTGTTGCGTGTTCAACCCTCCGATGCCGTCTTGGATGGTCTGGAGCTGCGCCTCTGTCTCTCCCAGCTGCAGACCGCATGGGAATGGGAGCGTTTTCTTCAGGGGGCTCCCGTTCAGGGACTTGCTTCCTTGCAGGCCCAAACCCGAGAGCTGAATCCCTGCCCTCCGTTGCGGGAGGCCTTGCTCCGGTCCCTGGATCAGGATGGAAGCCTGCTGGATCGCGCCAGCGAACGCCTATGGGAACTGCGGCGAAGCCGGGCCGTGACGGAGCGCCGCCTCCAGCGCACCCTGGAAGAACTGATCCACGACACCTCCCTGGACAGCGTGTTGCGGGAGCGCTTTGTCACCCAGCGGAATGGACGCTATGTGGTGCCGGTGCGACGGGACGCCCCTTCCCGCATGCCGGGCCTGGTGCATGATGTCTCCTCCTCTGGCCAGACCCTCTTTGTGGAACCCTCTTGCACGGTGAGTCTGGGAAACGAACTCTCCACCCTTTTGGCCGAGGAGCGGGAAGAGTGTCGCCGGATTCTGTCGGAACTCTCCCGGGGAGTGCGGGAGAATCTTTCCGCCTTCCAGGGGAACGGGGAGATTCTGGAGGAGCTGGATGCGGCCTCCGCTGTGGCCCGGTGGGCAGGGGAATATTCCTGCCTTCTCCCGGCCTTCGGGGGATATCTGCGTCTGGAATATGCCCGCCATCCCCTGTTGGAATCCCAATTTCGGAGGGAGGGGGCAGGGCGCAAAGTGGTGCCCCTGAATCTCCAGCTGCCCAAAGGAACCACCACCCTGGCCATCACCGGATCCAACACCGGCGGAAAGACCGTCACGCTGAAGACCATCGGATTGCTATCCCTGGCCGCCCAAAGCGGATTGCCCGTGCCCGCAGGAGAAAACTCCCTCTTCCCCGTCTCCCGGCGCATCCTCGCGGATATCGGAGACGAACAGTCCCTGGCCGAAAATCTCTCCACCTTCTCTGGACATTTGGCGCAAATCGGACGGATCCTCCAGGAAAGCGCAGAGCCCGGGGAAAGCCTGGTGCTGCTGGACGAATTGGGAAGCGGCACGGATCCTGCGGAAGGAGCCGCCATCGCCTGCGCCATCCTCCGGGAATTGTCCGGCCGCAGGGGCTTGACGGTGGTGACCACCCACCTGGGGGACGTGAAGAATTTTGTCCATGCCACGCCGGGGATGATCAACGGGGCGGTGCGCTTTGACCTGGGGAGCCTTCAGCCGGAGTACGTGCTGGAATTGGGGCATCCTGGGGCAAGCCATGCCCTGGCCATCGCCCGCCGTCTGGGGATTCCCTCCCACGTCCTCAAGTCCGCCCAGGGGTTTCTCAGCGGGGAGGAGCGACATTGGGAGGAGGTGCTTTCCCGTCTGGAGGAAGAGCGGCGCATGGCCTCCCAGGAGCGTGGGCTGGCCCAGGCGGCAAGACAGGAGGCGGAAGCTGCCCGCCAGGAAAATCTCCGTTTGCAGACCGAATTGCGCAATGCCCGAAAGCAACGCCTCCATGAGGCCATGGAAGAGGCCCACTCTCTGTTGGATCAAGCCCGGCGGCAGGTGGAGAATCTCCTTCGGGAATTGCGGGAGAGCGGTGGGCAAAAAGGAAAGGATGCCTCCGTCCAGGCGGCCTCCAAGGCCAGGGAATGGATTGCCCGACGCCAGGAGGAACTGGAAAAAGGCTTGCGCCAGACCGCCCAGATCCCGGCCAGCCCACGCCTCCCCCGAAAGGAGTGGACGGTGGGACGGCGCATTTGGGTGGAGCGGCTGGGCGCCCACGGAAAAATCCTGCGGGTGGACGAAAAGCGGGGGATGCTGGAGGTGGAGGTGAATGGACTTCCCTTCCAGATGAAGTGCCCGGAGGTCTTTCCCGAGCAGTCCCCGGAACCCCCGCGCCCGGAGGCCAGCCGGGTGGTGGTGCGCGCTCCCCTCTTCCAAGGACAGACTTCCCATGAACTCCTCCTGGTGGGGATGCGGGTGGACGATGCGCTGATGCGCATGGAACGCTATCTTAACCAGTGCCTTCTGGCCCATCTCCAGGAGGTGCGCATTGTCCATGGCTTCGGCACGGGACGCCTCCGGGACGCGGTGCACCAGTTCCTGCGGAAACAATCCTATGTCCTTGGGTTTCAGCTGGGAACCAATCCCATGGAGGGCGGGGGCGGCGTGACCTTCGTGCGCCTGGCCCCTCCTGAGGGAACTCCCGCCTCCCCCCATCGGTGACCCGAGGACGACGGGCGGACGGCCAGTCGACTTTTCTCCACGTCTTTCACAAAGGGAGCAAGCAAGTCATGAATGAACAGGGTGTGAATGAAGAATTGGCGAAGACGCGCACCAATGTGGAGCGGAAACTGAACTCCACGATGCCCGGCTTGGCGGCCTTCCTGGAAAAATTGGAGGTGCGCAGTCAGGACAGCGACTTCGAGACCCTTCGTGCCATGGTGAAGGAGGCCCTGAAGGACGGAGCCCAGGGCGCCCTGGAGCTGCCTCCTCCCCCTCGGTGGCAGGATCATCTCATCGAGGAGAAAATCGACCACAATGCCTCCGTGCTGGATGTGGGGTGCGGCGAGGGCGATCTTCTGGTGCGTCTCTCCGAGGCCCGGCAGGCCAGAGTGCAGGGCATCGAATTGGATCAGGAAATGGCCATGCGATGCATTGAGCGGGGAATCCCCACCTATCATGGCGACTTGGAGGCCAGCCTCCAGAACTTCCAGGACGAAAGCTTCGATTTCGTGATTCTGGAGGAGACCCTTCAGACCTTGCAACATCCCATCGAGGTCCTTCGGGAACTGTTGCGCATTGGCAAGAAAGTGGTGGTCTCCATTCCCAATTTCGCCCACTGGCGGGTGCGTCTGGCCTTCAGTCTGGGAGGACGCATGCCCCGCACCGCCTCCCTCCCCCATACTTGGTTCAACACCCCCAATATTCACCTCTGCACCCTGAATGACTTCATGGACTGGGTGGAGATGGATCAGGTGCATATTCTGGAAAGCTGGAGTCTGGTCTCCGGACGGGTGGTGCCCTATCAGAGCGAACACAACCTGACGGCGGAACAGGCCCTCTTCCTCTTGAGCCGAAAGGGGGACGCCCCCGGAAACGCCCGGGCAAAATGACCCCCGGAAAAAGGGGGGATGGATGGGCGGTGCCGCAGAACGGCATGCGCAAAAAAAGGGGCGGACCAGGATTGACCTGATCCGTCCCTTTGCGCGTATTAGGGGGGGGAGGGATTAGCCTAGGGTATTGGCCCGGGAAACGTAGGAGGTGTGCAGCAGCTCTTCCGCCAGATGGGATAGGGGTTTGCCGTAGAACTCCCGGTAGAGTTCCTGGATTTCCGGGTTGTTGTGGCTCTCCCGGAGGGACATGGCCGCATCCCGCTGATAGATGGCTGCCGTGCGCTGGGCCACCACCTGCTCCCGTAGATCGTTGTCGCACTTGGGCTGTCCGCCGCCGCCAATGCATCCGCCCAGGCAGGTCATGACCTCCACGAAATCATACTTCGCTTGCAAGGCAGGGAAGTCCTCCAGGAGCTTGCGGGCGTTGGCGGTGGTGTGCGCCACGCAGGCCCGGATGGTCTTGCCGGCGATGGTCACCGTGGCCTCCTTGACTCCCTCCATGCCCCGCACCGCCTCCAAGGCGAAGAAGTCCTTGGGGGCCTCCTGGCCGGTAAGGAGCCAGTGGGCCGTGCGCAGAGCCGCCTCCATGACGCCGCCCGTGTTGGCGAAGATGACGCCCGCGCCGGAACCCCGCAGGCTGTCGTAGGGCGTCTCGGGAAGGGAGGAGAAGTCGATGCCTTCCTGCTGGAGCCACTTCCCCAGCTCCCGCACCGTGAGAATGGCGTCGAAGTCCCGCATCTCCGGCTGGCCAATCTGCTTGCCTGCGGCATGGAATTCCGGGCGCTGGATCTCGAATTTCTTGGCGGTGCAGGGGGTGACGCCCACGTTGAAGATTTGCTCCGGCTGGAAACCCAGGCGTTTGGCGTAGAAGAGCTTCAAGGTGGGGCCGCTCATGAGCAGGGGGCTCCGGGAGGTGGAGAGATGGGGGATGCGTTCCGGGAAGAAGATCTCCACGAACTTCACCCAGGCGGGGCAGCAGCTGGTGAACATGGGGAGGCTGCTGCCAGGGGTGGAGAGGCGGAGGGCCAATTCGGAGGCCTCCTCCATGATGGTCAGATCCGCGGCAAAGTTGGTGTCAAAGACATGGGAGAAACCCAGGCGCTTCAGGGCGGAGACCAGCTTCCCCTCGCTGAAGGTCCCCGGGGGCAGGCCGCAGGCCTCGCTGATGCCCACCCGGGTAGAGGGGGAAGTCTGGACGAAAACCACCTTCCGGGGATCCGCCAAGGCTTCCTTCACCGGGGCGAGGGAGTCCCGTTCCCGCAGAGAATTGACCGGGCAGTAGTTGATGCACTGTCCGCATTCAATGCAGATGCCCACGTTGTTCGTCTTCTCCAAAGAGAAGTGGCCGGCCACGCTCTGGCGCTCCCGGCAAACCTTGACGCATTGGCCGCATTGGATGCAGAGGGATTCCTCCCGGACGATGGAGGGATCCTCCGGCTCGATGGGAACCCGCACATCGGCGGGAAGATGCTTGGCGGCGGGAGAGGACGGGGCAGGGGGAGCCGACGGCTTCCCTCCCTGGAACTTCTCCTTGCCAAAGTGGCAGATGGGACACTCCCATCCCTGGGGAAGATCGGAGAAGCGGGTGCCGGGAGCAATGCCCTGTGCCGGGATTCCTTTCTCTTCATCGTAGACGTAGCCGCAGATGGAGCAGACGTATTGAGCCATAGGGGAGAAAAGCCCCTCCTTGGGGCTGAAAAATGAAGGGAAACCTGGTGCCCCGGCCAGGGCACAGGGAAGCCCATCAGGTTTCCTCGCCTTCTGACCGCCTCCCTCCCCCACCCCAACCCGGAAACAGCCCCGGGAAGAAGCGCCACGCGGGGGAAAAGGAAGAGAAGAGGCCAGACGAAGACAAAACAGGAGAATGGCTTTGGCCGGAGGGATGACGACACCCCCTGGACGCCACCGTCAAGAGGGATGACAAAATTAAGATAGCACGAATTTAGAACTTTCTCCACCGCCGTCAAGGGTTCCCTCCCTCTTGCGGGGAAGAGAAGGGGCCAGGGCGGGGGGAGAAAACCTTTTCTCCCGGAATGGCAAAGCGTCGGGGGAGGCTATGCGGGTCTGGGGCTTCCATGCCGTCCTATGCGTTGGGCAGGGGAGACAGGCCGGAGTGGCAGGGTTATAGTTATTCCCATGTTGCGTTTTTTCCTGACATGCCTATTTTTTCTCGGGGGGCTTCTTCTGGGGGAACTCACCCAGGAGGAGACCCTTCAGGCCTGCCGGCGGCACCTTGCCTCCTCGGAGGCGTCGGAGCGTCGGGAGGCGGTGCTGGTGCTGAGCAAGTATGAGGATCCGGAGGTGCCGGGATTGCTGGCCCAGGCGTTGGGGGACAGGGACGCCTCGGTGCGCATGGCGGCGTTGGTGTCTTTGGCGGAGAACCCCGCCTATGTGCGCCAGGAGTCGGCGGGGGTGCTGGCCTGCCTTCAGGATTCGGAGGTGGAGATTCGCCGTCTTGCCTCTTCCCTGCTGCCCTCCTGCCTTGGGGTTCATTTATCGGGGCGTGTGACGGTGGCGCCCGGGGCCCGGGTGACGAGTGGGAGTGGGCAAGGGGAGGAAGAGGAGGCGTTTCTGGCGCTTGCCCTGGGGGACGAGGATCGGGAGGTGCGGAAGAACGCTTTGAAGGCCACGCCCTTTTTCGCGGGCTCCCTTCCTCTGGCGGTGGTGTCGCCCTTCCTGCAGGAGGAGTTCCCCGAGGAGATCGCCCTGGCTGTTCCCCTGGTGGTGCGCGCCAACGCCCCGGTGTCCCAGCGCCTCGCGGCGTTGCGTCCCCTCTTGTCCCATCCCTCTCCGGAACTCCGGGAACTTTTGGCCAAGATGCTGGGAGAGATGCCGGCGTCGTGGCCGGTTTTGGAGGAACTTTCCCGGGATGACGTGGCGTCGGTGCGGGGGGAAGCCCTGCTTTCCCGGTGTCGTCTGGCCTCGGAGGAACAACGGGGCGTCCTGGCGGCGGAGGTGGGAGAATTTCTGGAGAGCCGGGAAGGGGCTGGCATTTCCGCGACTCTGCTTCGCCGTCTGCTCCATGCCTTGGAGGAGTTTTTCCCGGAGGGGGCGGAGGCGGCCGTGGCTTCTCTTCTCGCCCGGGAATTTCCCCAGGAGTGTCGGGAGGAGCTGTGGCTTCAGGTGCTGCGCCATCCGGGATGGCAGAAGAATTGGACGGCGGGGCGGTTGACGGAGGCCCTGGCCAGGGAGGGAAATGTCCCTTCCCTTCGGAAAATTCTCTTCTCCCTCTTGCGGAAGAAAGCGGGGGAGATGACCCGGGAGGAGTTGCGGACCTTGCAGCGCAGTCCCCAGGCCGAGGTGCGGCGAATTCCCCTGGAGTTGCTTCGTTCCCTTCCCGGCGAGCTGCGGGAGGAGGCGGTCATGGGAGTGTTGCTGGACGAGGACATTTCCCTGCGGGGACGGGCGCTGGAGACGCTTTCCTCCCTTCGTCCCGCGGGATGGGAGGAACTTTTGACGGCGACGCTGGAGGATCCCTCTCCTGTATTGCAAATGGCCGCCGCCCAAGGCCTTTCTCGCTCCGGCCAGCTTTCCCCCGCCAGCCGGGAGGCCCTCGCCCGCTGGCTTCCCCAATGCCCGGAGGGCGACCTGAAACGTCGCCTCACCCAACGCCTTCGGGGAAAGTAGGAGCATTCTCCTTTCCCCCTTTCCTTTTTCTTTCCTCTCGGTCACCCCAATCCCTATGATGAACAACATGCAATCTGTGGACGCCCAACGCATTCTTTCCCGAGCCCGTGAAGTGATGGAGATAGAAATCCGCGGGGTGCAGAAGGTGCGGGACGAATTGGGCGAACCCTTTGTGGCTCTGGTGCACAAATGCCTGGAAATCCTCCATAACGGGGGAAAATTGGTGTTGTGCGGCGTGGGCAAGAGCGGCCACATCTCCAAGAAGCTGGCGGCCACCCTGGCCTCCACGGGGGCGCGGGCGGTCTTTCTCCATCCCGTGGAAGCCATGCATGGGGATCTGGGGGTGGTTTCCCCGCAGGATCTCCTGCTGGCGGTGAGCTATTCCGGGGAGACGGACGAACTGCTTCGGGTGCTCCCGGCCGTGAAGCGCATGGGCGTGCCCATCGTGGGCATCACCGGCAAGGAGGAGTCCCGCCTGGGAACCTTCTCGGACATGGTGGTGCCCATGCCGGTGGAGCGGGAAGCGTGCCCCTTCAATCTGGCGCCCACCACCACCACCACGGCCCTCCTCGCCCTGGGAGACGCCCTGGCCCTGGTCCTGCTGGACTGCCAGAACTTCCAGCTCTCGGACTACGCCAAAAACCATCCCGCCGGCGCCATCGGCAGAACCATCACCCTGACAGTGAAGGACTGCATGCGCACAGGAGAACGGTGCGCCGTGGTGCATCCCCAGGCCACCGTGCGGGAAGCCCTCCTGGCAATGACAAAGGCACGGGATGGCGCCGTGGCCATCGTGGATGGGAAAAATCAACTCCTGGGCATCTTCACCGACGGGGATTTCCGCCGGGCCATGACCGCCAATGACCAGGTCCTTCAGGCCCCCATCGAGTCCGTGATGACCCGTAACCCGGTGGCCATCCACCAGGGAAAAATGGCCGTGGAGATCCTCAAGCTCATCGAACATCGGAAAATCGATGATGTGGTGGCCGTGGATGACCAGAATCACTTCGTGGGCATGGTGGACATCCAGGACCTCCCCAAGTTCAAGGTGATGTAATCTCCCTGGACAATCATGAAAAAATCCCCCTGCCGAGGCAAAGCGGAAGGGGGATCTTTTTATAACTACTTGATAGAAAACGAGTTATAACATTATCGGCGCCTTATTGGGCGCAAGAAGGGAGAGGCCAGTCTACGCAAAGGTCGAATTCTCCCGCCGCATAGCAGTCGATTTCGTATCGGTTGAAGAAGAAGTGGAGCCCCTGGGCGTCGTAGTAGAAGTTTTCGGTGAGGGCGGGGCGGGGGAAGACATTGTCCTTCGGAGGGGTGGCGCCTCTGCGGCGATACTCTTCCTGGAGGGCCAGGAGGAGCTTCTCTTCCAGTTCCTTCCGTTGTTCCGGGGCGGCCAGGTCCTCCAAGGTCAGTTTTCGGGGGCCATCCTGGGTGCGGAGGAGGGTGAACACGTTGACGTTCCGGAAGCCATGGGCGCCACCCAGATATCCCTCCTCCTGGATTTGCAGGCTGACCACCTTGTCTGTGGCGAAGAGGACGGAGGCCTGGCGTTGGACGGTGAGTTCCTTCAGGGTCGTGGGGGTGACGGCGGGGTTTCCCAGGGCATGGAAGAAGGAGGTGAAGGCGTCTCCTGCGTTGGCGAGGCAGGGGCTTTCCTTGCCGGCGCATCTTTCAGGGCAGGATTTTCCTTCGGTGCGGGGGCATTCTGCCGGGGTGGCGAGGCAGGATTTTCCTTCGGTGCGGGGGCAAACCTGGGCGGGAAGGGAAAGAGAAAGAAGGCAGGCGAGAAGGAACGGGGCGGATAGAAGGCGCATGATGTCAAGAAGAGGTGAGGGGGATGGTCGTGTCTTTCCTGGGGGGAGAGACGGCTATAATGACCCCGTGTTTGGGGTGGAGTTCCCCGGGCTGAGGCACTTTTCCGGGCATCGGAGGGAGGGGATGGCCAGGAAGAGGAGGAGGCAGAGGAGGGCGGAGAGGGCGGAGCCGGAGGAGGTGGCCAGGCCCATGGGATAGAGAGAGTGGGGAAAATGCAGGGAGGCAAGATAGGCCAGGGGGATGCGAGCCAGGAGAATGGAGAGGGCGTTGTGGAGGAAGGAGAGGCCGGAACGACCGTAGGCGCAGAAGAAGCCGGAGAAGCAGAAATGGATGCCCGCCAGCACGCAGTCCCACACATACCCCCGCATATATTCCCCGCCCAGGCGAATGACTTGGGCATCGGAAGTGAAGAGGGAAACGGCCTGCTCCGAAAAGGCATGCATGGCCAGGACGCAAAGAAGCCCGTAGCCCAGGGAAATGGCCAGGGCGCATCCCAGGGTCTGGCGCGCCCGATCATGGCGACCTACGCCGAGATTCTGGGCCGCCATGGCGGAAACCGAGGCCAGCATGGCCGAGGGCACCAGGAAAAGAAAGCAGATCTGCTTCTCCACGATGCCCACGGCGGCGGCGTCCTGGAGACCCCGGAGATTGGCGATGACGGTGATCACCAGGAAGGCCACCTGGATGAAGCCGTCCTGGCAGGCGATGGGTAGGCCGATGGCCAAAAGCTGCCTCAGGAGATCGGCGCGGGGACGGAAATCCTGGAGGGAAAGAGAGAGTTCTCCTCCCTTTCTGGTGAGGGGAAGGAGGGCCAGGGCCACGCTGGCTCCCTGGGCGATGACCGTGGCCAGGGCGGCTCCCTCGGGCCCCATCCCCCCAGGCCCCAGGAAAAGATAGTCCAGCAGCACGTTGAGGAGTCCGGCTAGGGCCACATAGAGCATGGGGCTGCGGGAGTCCCCCATGCCCCGGAGGATGGCTCCCGTCACGTTGTAGGCGGTGAGAAAGGGCAGGCCGCAGAAGCAGAGACGGAGATAGAGACAGGTGCCTGTCCTGGATTCCGGGGGTGTGCCCAGGAGGGAGACGATGGCGGGGGCCAGGAGAAAGAGAAGCACGGCCAGCGCCAGGGAAAGGCCCAGGAAGAGGAGGGCGGTGTTGCCGATGACCTGGGAAATGGCCTCCCGACGCTTGGCGCCGGCAAGACGGGCCACCAGCACCGTGGCTCCCATGGAAAACCCAATGAGCACCACGGTCAGCAAATGGAGAAGCTGGCTCCCTATGGAGACGGCTGTGATCTCCTCCACTCCCCCATAGCGTCCCATGAAATAAAGATCCGTCATCCCGTAAAGGGTCTGGAGCAGGCAGGAGAGAAGGAAGGGAAGGGAGAAGGAAAATAAAGTCCAACCCACCTTCCCACGGGTCAGATCCTGGGACATGGCCATGGGCGAGGAAATATGGGCCAAAACGGCGGGAAGGGGGGGCGAGACAGGGGAGTGTCGCCCCCAGGGAAAAGCAGGAGAGAGCCGGGGCGCCCCGGCGAAAGCCGTTAATATATTTTCCGGCGCTCGACCCCATCCAGGAAAATTTCCCAAGGAATTCCCTGGGAAGAGGTTCTAGAGGTTCTAGAGAGGCGCCGGGGGTTGCGCTGCGCTTCAGCCCCGGCGCAAGGCCTGTCCTGCCACCCCTACGGGGTTCGGCTTCTATTTTGTCCTTGCCGGGGGTTTCGGTCGGGCGTTGCCCTCCCTTCACCCCCGTCTAGCGATCCTCCCACCCCTGCCGGGGTTCAGGAGGATTGCCCCCTTTTTCCCCCGCAGGCGGGGGAGGATTTCCCGCCAATCCCCGGGCGGGACGTGCGGGGGGCAGGTCCCGCCCCTCTGTGCTCTCCGC
>JAEDMH010000143.1 GCA_016303095.1 Lentisphaeria bacterium
TTGCCATTTCCGCTCCTAGAGGAGCAGGAGTGGGGGAGGGGTTAGTATTTCCAGGTCAGTTCCACCCGGCTCAGCAGGGCGGTGTCCCGGCTGCCTTTGTTGAAGAAATTTCCCTTGCGGAGAGCTTCTCCGGTGAAGGAGAGGGTGGCGCCCTTGGCGTAGGGGGTCTGGAGGAGTTTTTCCAGATTCAGGGACCACTTGGTGTTGGCGTAGAGTCCCCGGTTGCTGCCATGGTTGGCCACCTTCTTGGGGGCGAACATGGGACCGGCCTGGACCTTCAGGGAGCCGGCTCTGCCCAGGTCGAAGCTGCCTGCCAGGTGGGGATAGAAGAGGTTGGTGTAGTCGTTGCCGGAGTACATGGCGGAGTCCACATCGCCGATGCAGGCTTCCCGGTTGTAGACGGACTGCCAGGAGTTCTTGCCTCTGGCGCCATCCTTGTCTCCGGTGAGGAAGAGGGCGGCGGCGGTGAAGTCGGTGCCCTTCTGGGGGGCGTAGGTCAGGCCGGCGTAGGCCAGTCCGGCGGCGTGGTCGTGGGTGCCGGTCTGGAAGGCGGCCTCCACTTCACCGGTGAGGGTTTCGGAGAAGCGGGGCAGCAGGCGGAAGCCCAGGGTGTGGTAGTTGGCGTTCTTGCCCTCGGCCCGGTATTTGGAATCCTTGTCCCGCTTCTCGAACTTGGCCACATAGTAGGCGTCGTAGCCCAGGGAGGCGTTGGAGCGATCCTGCCAGTAGAGGATGGCGCCATACTCATCCTGGGCCAGTCCATTGTAGGCATAGTCGGAGGGGCGCTTGCCGTTGGCGTGGGTCTTGCCGGCGGTGGGCAGCCAATCCTCGTCCCGGAGGTAGAAGGCGGCGAAGTCCAAGGTCTTCTTTTCCCCGGCTTCCCAGGTCACCCGCAGGGCGTCGAAGAAGGCGCTGCGGGAGCCGTCGCCGGGAGTGCCTTCCCCGAAGATGCGGCGCTTTCCGAAGGCGATGTCCTGCCGTCCCAGGCGGATCTTCACGTCTTCTCCCAGGAGGGCGCTGGTTTCCAGGTAGAGGTTGTCCACGTAGAGGACATCCGGGAAGCGCTTGGAGGCGGATTTGGAGTCGGGATAGGCATAGTCCCGGAACTCGTTGCCCAGGCGGATGTACAGCTTGCCCCAATCGTTTTCCACGCTTCCCCAGGCCCGGGTGCGGTAGCGTCCGTAGGTTTCGCTGGCGCCTTCCCCGTAGGAACTGTTGGGCAGATTGTTGGTGGCGTAGTAGCGCAGACGGATGTCCAGCCCCGCATCCAGCTTCCATTCAGCATGGAGAAGAGCGGGGGCGAGAAGGGTCGCAACAAGGAGCCAAAGGATGTTCTTTTTCATAAAGAGATGAAGGTTAGGAAAGAAGGCCGACCCCCGTGGGTGGGGAGCATCGGCGGGGAGAGAGGGAACAAGGGAAGCCTTCCCTTGATCCCGGAGGGGGCCTCCGCCTTGCCGGCAGGGCGAATGCCCATCTTTTCGTTCAATGCCAATACTGTAAAGCCCTCTTTTCTTGCATATTTTCTCATCGGTTAATGTTTGGTTTTCTCCCCGTTAGCATTCTGTGAGAAACGCAGGCCGGAGACAGAAGGAAATCTTCCTGCCGGACCTGTTTCCGGGGCGACGCTCGCCCTGCCGTCGAACGATGTTTTCTGGGAGAGGAGAAACAAAAGGGGCCGAGGCGCCATGGGCGAGCGTCTCGGCCCGGGGGCGTTCCTGCCGGGGGGCAGGGCGCCCAGAGGGGAGAGAGCCGATAGGGCTACATGTTGCTGAAGAACTGGAAGGAGGCGTAGGCGTCCTGTCCGTGTTCCGTGATGTCCAGACCCTTCATTTCGGTCTTAGCATCCACCCGGAGGATGCCCAGTTTCTTCAGGAGGTAGAAGAGAAGGAGTCCGGTGCCGAAGGCCCACACGCAGGTGGCGGCCACGCCGGTCAGCTGGATGCCCAGGAACTTGACGCCGCCGCCGTAGAAGAGACCCGCCAAGTCGTTGCCGTACCCGTATTTCTCGGGGGCGGCGAAGAGGCCCACCGCCAGGGTGCCCCAGACGCCGTTGACGCAGTGGACGGAGACGGCGCCCACGGGATCATCCACGTGGATCTTGTCGAAGAAGAAGACGGAGAGCACCACCAGGACACCGGCGATCAGTCCGATGAGGAGAGAGGCGTTGGGGGTGACCAGGTCGCAGGGGGCGGTGATGGCCACCAGTCCGGCCAGGGAGCCGTTGAGGGCCATGGTGAGGTCGGGCTTTCCGATGATGACCCAGGCGGTGACCAGGGCGGCCACGGTGCCGGCGCAGGCGGCCAGGTTGGTGGTCATGGCCACCCGTCCGATGGAGCCGATGCCGGCGGTGTAGCTGCCGGGGTTGAAGCCGAACCATCCGATCCAGAGGAGGAAGACGCCCAGGGTGCCGATGATCAGGTTATGTCCGGGGATGGGGGCGGGCTTTCCGTCCTTGTGGTATTTGCCGATGCGGGGTCCCAGCATGATGGCGCCGGCCAGGGCGACCCAGCCGCCCACGGAGTGCACCACGGTGGAGCCGGCGAAATCATGGAAGCCCAGGGCTTCCAGCCAGCCTTGGGAGGCTTCGCCGAAGAGACTGCCCCACATCCAGTGTCCGCTCACCGGGTAGATGAAGGCGCTGACGATGAGGGAGTAGATCAGGTAGCTCTTGAAATGGATCCGCTCGGCCACGGCGCCGGAGACGATGGTGGCGGCGGTGGCCGCGAAGATGGTCTGGAAGAAGAAGAAGGTCCAGTCCCAGATGCCTTCGCCAGTGGAGAGGGAGGGCATGCCCATGCCGCCCCAGCCAAACCAGCCGCCACACTTGGTGGCGCCAAACATGATGGCCGCGCCGATGATGTAGAAGGCAGGAGCCCCCACGGCGAAGTCAATCAGGTTCTTCATCATGATATTGGCCGAGTTCTTCGCCCGGGTGAAGCCCGCCTCCACCATGGCAAACCCTGCCTGCATGGTGAAGACCAAGACCCCGGCCACCAACGTCCACACAATGTTCAGGTTGTCCTGCACCGCCTGAACCGATTCCGGCGTGACCACCTCTGCCATTGCTTCTGTATCCATGATTCACGTTCTCCTTGGGCAAACGCCCTTCAGCCAATGGCCTCGCTTCCGTGCTCTCCCGTGCGGATGCGAATGCAATCCTCCATGGGCAGAACAAAAATCTTCCCGTCCCCAATGGAACCCGTCCGGGCACCCTCGATGATGGCCTCTATGGTCCGATCCACAAAGTTGTCGTTCACCGCAATGGCGAGACGCAACTTCTTCAAAAGGTTGACCTCCTCCAGGGCACCACGGTACATCTGCACGTATCCACCCTGCTGACCACATCCCAGGGCTGTGGTGACGGACATCTTGTAAATCTCACGGGAAAAGAGAGCCTGTTTCACCGTGTTCAGCCGGTCGGGCTGGATGTAGGCGATAATCAGTTTCATGGTCGTGGACGAATCGTTCAAAAGAGGGCCCGAAAAACACGGGGCCGCAGGAGAGATGCTCCCCGAAAATCAGGGAGGGGAAGACGCCCGGAAGGGAAACTCCCGGATGTCGGGACGAGGCAATAGCAAGGGGCATGCCAAACGGGAATGCCAGGGGAAAAGGGGGAATTATGACAGAAAAGATTCCAATATTTGTAATCCTCAGGAGATGGGGATTCCATAGAGTGGAGGAAGGATTTTTCCTGTTCTTGCAGGAAATGTAAGGAAAATCCTGTTGTTTTGGGGAGGAAAGGAGGAGGGGGTTCCCTGTGCTATGTTAACCCCATTCGCCCACTCCCCTCCCTCCTTTCCCGATTCTTCCCTCCCTTGTCGCCCCATGAGAACCTGCGTATCTGAGATCACCCAGACCGTCAACAGCCACGGACTTTTCGACTTTGGCAAGGCCTGCTACGGCCAGCTGGAGATTGAACTTTCTCCCACGCCCACCCGGGACGACCTTTTCGAGGTGGTGCTGGGAGAGTGTGCCTCCCAGGGCCATGTGGCCTATACGGGAGGCTTTCGCACCTTTCGCCAGTTCACCTTCTCCTTGGTGCCGGGGCAGAGCCTCTACCCCATCTCCCTTCCTCCCCATGTTCCCGCCTACGGCACGGGAATGCCCCATTTCCCCGCTCCGGCGGAGTGCCAGGGGGAGGTGACGGTTTTCCGCTATGTGGAAGTGAATCACTGCTGGGGGCTGCGGGTGACGGTCCGCCGCCGGGAGTTCTACAACGATGTGCCGGAAGAGGCCTCCATGTTCCATTCCAGCCAGCTGGATCTGGATCGGGTCTGGGAGTTCTGCCGTCATACGCTCCTGGCCACTTCCATCTTTCCCTGCTATCTGGACGGCGAACGGGAGCGGATGCCCTACGAGGGAGACGCCTATATCACCCAGCTCTCCCATTTCTGCTGCGGCAACGACTACGCCATCGCCCGAAACACCATCCAGCATTTCCTGGATCACGGGGACAAGACCTGGCCCACGGAATGGCTCCTGTGCACCCCGTTCCTGGTGCGGGACTATCTCCTCTACTCCGGAGACCAGGAAAGCGTCCAGGCCTGGCTCCCCCGACTCCCGGAAAAACTCCTCCCCCAACATTTCCGGGAGGACGGATTGCTGGCCCCCACGGGCTTCGTCCGGGATATTGTGGACTGGCCCCCGGTGGAACGGGATGGATATGAGATGGGAACGGCCAATTTCGTTCCCAATGCCTATGCGTACGGCGCCCTCCAAGTCATGGCGGAGCTGACGGGGGACAGGGAGTATCTCCGTCGGGCGTCGGCCTTGAAGGAGGCGATTTTCCGCTCCTTCCGGAATGGGTCTGGCGGCTTTGTGGACAGCGTGGGCTCCCAGCATACGGCTCTGCACACGGCCGTCTTCGCTCTGCGCTTCGGCTTGGCGGAGGGGCAGGAGGCGGAACGATGCCGGACCATCCTTCGGGAAAAAGGAATGGCCTGCAGTGTCTATGTCGCCCAGTTCCTCCTGGAAAGCTGCTTTGCCGGAGGGTTGGACGATCTGGGCGTGGCCTTGATGGTCTCCCGGGGAGAACGCTCCTGGTTCCATATGATGGAGCAGGGGGCTACCATCGCCATGGAAGCTTGGGATGACGAGCGAAAGCGAAACCAGGATTGGTCCCATCCCTGGGGAGCCGCCCCGGGAAACATCATCCCCCGCTTCCTGGCCGGAGTGCGCCCCCTGGCCCCGGGGTTCCGACGTTTCCAAGTGAAACCCTCCCCTACCGCCCCGTCCAGTCTGGTCTTCCGCCAGCCTACCCCCTTTGGGGCTATCCTGGTGCGGAAGGAGGGGGAGAAGGTGGAGGTGACCCTCCAGGAAACTCCCTGGACCCTCCAGGAAACCGCCCCCGGAGAATATCAGGTACAGGAATCCTAGG
>JAEDMH010000144.1 GCA_016303095.1 Lentisphaeria bacterium
AAGGCGCCTGGGCGCTCCCCTGGGTGGGGAAGCGGACGCTTCCGGCGGATGGCTGGGACGGAGCAGAATTCTCGTCCCTGGCCTGGATGACCGTGGCGGAGATGGCCTGGATGTCCAGATACCCGTTCCGGTTGTGCCGGAGCCGATAGGAGACCATGACGCAGTCCCCCGGCCGGATGGAGGCAAGGACGGCGTCCGCCGCCTTTCCGAAGAAGGAGAAGCCGTACGTGGAAGGGACTCTCTCCTTCCCGTTCCACTCCGGGATCTCCAGATCCAAGGCGGCGTACGGGCTCCCCGACCTGGTCACAAGGCTCTGGACGGCCTTCACCGTCCCCGTGATGGCTCCATTGTTGATGTCCATCTTCTTCTCCTCCTCTATTCCCGGGATTCCTGGACAAGGACAAGGGACTCCGCGTCCTCCCCTCTCTCCCCGTATGCCTCCGCCAAATCGGAGATGGCGCTTTCCAGATCCCTCCGCTCTTCCTTGCTTTCCGCGACTTCCTTGGCCATGGCCTTGAGGGAGGTGACGGAGACGCTGGCGCATCCGGCGATGAGCCACCACACGTCCTTCTCGCGGAAGCCGGGGAGGTCAATGACGCAGGAGAGGAAGGAGGACGGGCGCGTAACCTTCAGGCGTCCCTTCGTCCGCTTGATGGCGCATCCGGCGTATTTGCCCCCGTTCTCTTTTGCCAGGGAGAGGATGCGCTCCTTCAGCCTTGCGATGAAGGCCTCCACCAGGGGCACCGCCCGCATCCAGGCCTCCAGGCGCTCCTCCGACGCCTCGGCGATGGCGGACTCCCCAAGGGGGGAATCCTGCCGGATCACGGCCTCCCCCATGGCCTTGGCGCAGGTGCGGATGGCGGGGCAGCTGGCGTCCTGGAAGGCGGGACAGAACCGGCAGTGCTCCCCAGGGCAAAGGGGGGCGACGTCCTCCTTGGCGCCGGAGATGACAGAGAGGATGCGGTCCCGGGACTCCTCCAATGGGATGTCCTCCCACGCGGCAGGCTCCTCGGAGACCATGGGCTGGAAGATCACCCCGTCCACCCGGGAAGGACGCCTCTCCTGGGCGATGGCGCAGGCGTAGGCGGCGAGCTGGAGGTTCCCGATGGCGGGGACCAGGGTCCTCCCGAACTTCCAGTCCACCAGCACGATGGAAGAGTCGGCCCGGGTGATCACCAGGTCGGCCGTCCCGAAGTAGAGCTCCCCGGAGAAGGTCTTGTAGGAGACCCGCACCTCCGTCTCCCGGGAGATGTCGTCCTCCCGGACGAGGGACTGGTAGAAGTCCCAGGCGGGGCGGACATCCGGGAGAAGGTCGGAGGGATCCTCCGCGCCTTCCCGGATGGCCTTGGCGATGGCCTGGTGGAGGGAGGTCCCCCGTAGGCTCGCCTCGGTCTCATGGGACGGGATGCCAAGGCAGGCCAGGAAGGATCCCGGGCACTTCTCCAGGCGGTCAAGGGAGGATGGGGCGAAGTCGCTATGCATGGCAGTGTCTCCCATCTTCCTAGCCCTCCACGTTCTTCGTCTGCATCTCCGCCTTCATGGCGGCCACGGTCCCCTGGAGGCACTCCAGAAGCTCGGAGCAGTCCTCCATGGTGGCCACGGGCGTCCCCCGTCTCTCCAGCCACTCCAGAAGCTGGTAGGCGCGGATCTCGAAGCAGGCGTCCCTGGTCAGCGCTTCCTGCACCTTCGCCTTGATCTGCTCCTTCAGAATCTCCGCCTCGCTCTTGGCGCGAGCGGGAAGGCGGCGGGCTCCGGCTTTCCGGCCGTCAATGGCGGGAGCGGGCGAGGGAGAAGAGACAGGGGAGGGGGAGGCGGTGGCGGAGTCGTCCACTTCTCCAAATGCGGCGGAGGAGATCCCCGCCTTGCTGGTGAGGTATTTGTAGAGCCACTTGACGGCGTGGGCCTCCGCCTTCCCGTTCACGGCGTCAACCGTGCTGTTGGCGCTCATCCGGATGTTGAAGGAGAGATCCTTCTGCATCTCCTTGCCCTCCTCCTGCCAGTAGATGGAGACGGGAACGTCCACCGTCACCACGTCCGCCATCTGCCGCCCGTTCCGGTCCACCCCTCCCTTGATGACGGGGCCGTACGTGAAGCTCCCCACAACGGCGGAATGGGGAACCCCCATGGCGGAGATGAGGGCGTCCGCCCCCTCCTTGGTCAGGTAGAGTCTCCCCTGGAGGATGTTGAACTGGTTCCCCCGCCACTTGAGCCCCATGAGGCGGGCCTGGATCATGCAGTCCACCACCGTGGAGACAGGGTAGCCCTCCCGGGAGTCGGTCTTGAAGTACATGGGGTTGTTCTGCATCTTCATGGAGATGTCCACCAGGCGGCGGCTCCCCATCATCATCCCCTTGAGGTCGTCGTAGGCGCACACCAGGGCGAACTCCTCTCCGATGGAGCGAGCCCCCTGGCAGGCCAGGGAGGCGCCGATCTCCGCGCACTTGTCCATGCTGGCCAAAAGCGACGTGTCCACCTGGTGGCTGGCCAGGATCATGTCCAGGCGGCTCTGCTCTCCCTGGACGGCCGGGGAGTCTGCGGGGGATGCTGTGGCAACGGGGGAAACGGGGGTAGAGGCGGCCTGCTGGGCCATTGGCTGGGTCTGGGTCTCGTTCATGTCTTGCTCCTTGTTCTTTTTTGGGTTTTGGATGGATTATCGGCTGGTCTCCCGGCGCATGGCGTCCAAAAGTTCCTGCCGGTTGTAGCGGACCCTGCGGCCTCCCATGTGGTAGCCACGGACGAATCCGTTTTTCTCCATCCGGAAAATGGTGGTGCGGCTCACCCCGAGAATCCTGCAGGCGGTCCCCTGGGATACGAAGTCGTCCTCCCCTTGGGCCATGATTCCGCAGGCCTTCTCAATGGCCATGAGCTGCTCCGGGCTTGTCTCCGGGTCTGCTGCTGCCAGCATCCGGATGCTGATGGCGGTCTCTTTCCTCATCTCTCTTCCTCCTCTTCTTCTCCGTACATCACGTAGTACCAGTCGTCGCCTTGCTCCTCGATCTTCTCCCGGAGCTCCTGCTGCCACTGGTCGCATCTCTCCCACTGGTAGTCCCACGCCTCCCCGGCCATCCAGCAGAAGGCAAGGAAGGCAAGAAGGCCCAGGAGCGCCAGAAGGAGCTTCTGTCCAAGGGTCAAATCGTCACGGTCAAGCATGGGGTCAATGGGGGCGGACATGATTTTTTATTTTATCATTTAGAGTGATTTTCTTCCTAAAAAAAGAGAGCACAGCCTGGCGAATGATTTCACTCTTCGCCTGGTTGAGCAAGTCGGAAAGCCGATCCACCATGCTGGCAGCGTTTTCCTCTAGTGCGTAGGTTTTGAACTTCTTGCGTGGTTTCATGGTATCACCTCCGCAAAAGAATTTATCATTCCAATTTACTTCTGCAAGTTGGTTTCTTGATTTTTTCTTGATTTTTTCTTGATACCCTACATATTCTCGAATGCAACGTAAGGAGCGGACATGCGGTTCAGGATCACAAGTAAAATTTCCGAGTACATAAGTTCTGCCATAGGGCCTGCCAGAGGGGCATCTGCTCGCCTGGCAAGGGATACAGGGATTGCTCCTCAGGCAATATCAAAAATACTTAGAGGAGAATATCCTGCTGTTCAGGAGGATACATGGCTTAGGCTTTGCGCCAGCATAAAAGGGCTATCTGAACTTGCATCCCCACTAGGCAATGCATCCGGCCGCCAACAATCTCCCATCGCCATCGCACGCACGGGTAGTGGAAGCAACTCCACGGCTACGGCTATAGCCGGGGCAGCCTTTCCCCTGGATACCTATCGCCTCAGATGCCAAGACAGGCTTCTGACTCTGGGGCTGGATCCAGAAACAATGAGAAAAGTCGTCGATGTCCTTCGAGAAGAGGCGGAACGACTGCAAGGGAAGTGAGGAATAAACATGATCCGCGGGTTGACAGAGAAGGAGAGGCGCGCCATCACGGAGGCGGCGGAGAAGACGCCCGGCGGTATGCCAGGCCTGGCCAGGGCGTCATCTCTGTATATATGTTGAAAAACCGGGGAAATTTCGACATGAGGAGGTTCTCATGTCGAAAAAAATGGATTTCTATGCCGTGGGCGCCTTTGCCCTTCCCAGTGCGTCATCGATGGCGGAGACGGCCTGCCTTGCGGTTTGGTCCTGGATGTGGGTATAGTATTCGGTCATGGCCGGGGATCCGTGTCCGGCCGCCTTTTGGATGACGGCCGCCGGGGTTCCCGCCGCCGCATGGATGCTGACCCAGGTATGTCTCAGGCTATGGAATCCCACGATGGTGGTGTTCCGCAGTCTTTTCCCCTCCTTTTCGCTGGTCTTGATGCCGCATTTCCGGAAGTGCTCCTGGATTCTCCTGGATATGGTGTATACCTTCCCGGAGAGATACTTCTCCGCCATCTCCGGCAGGACGTATTCCCCCTTCTCCTGGCGTTTCATGGTGGAGAGCGTCTCCTTCAGCGCCTCGGGAATGCCCAAGGTTACCACTGCCCCGCTGCTCTTCTCCGTCTTCCTGGGTTTTCTCCGGATAATTCCGCCTTCCAGATCCACCTCTCTCCAGCGGAGGGTGCAGCAGTCCCCCAGGCGAAGCCCAGTGGATGCCCCGATGAGAAGGAGAGCGCCCAGGTCTCCCTCTGCCTCCTGCAGGATTTTCCGCAGCTCCTCCGGGGATAGCGCTCTCCTTCCCTCCGGATGGTGCTTTTTCCTGGTGATGGAGGAGAATGGGTTTCTGGGGATCCTCCCTTCCTCGGAAAGAACCCGGAAGACCATCCTGAGGAGGGTGATGTGCTTGTTGTAGGTCGCCCCGGATATGCCGGAGGAGGAGAGATCCACGGCGTAGGCCCTGGCGGTGGCCTCCGTTACATCGGCAAGGCGCGTCTCCTCCGGCCGGTTCTCCTCTATCCACTGACGGAACCGCTCCCATTGGTGCCGGTAGTGGTAGAGATTCCCCTCTCCGCACTCCGATCGGGCGGGGGATGTCCGGAATGCCTCCCAGGCCTCAGCTATGGACAACGGTGGCTCCGCCCCCTCCATCTCCAAGGCCAGTTTTTCCTCCAGCCTGGCAATCTCCGCCTGGATGGCGCGGAGACGGCATAGCCTGTCCTGGGTCAGATATGGGGAGCGGATCCGCATCTGGGCGCGCCTCGCCTCCCTGAGACTGCCAACAGGCCGCCGGTCCTCGTCCTCCAGCCTTTGCCGGATCCGCTTCCCACTCTCGTCCGTGTAGGAGATCCAGAAGGTTCCCGGCACGTGGCTCTCCGCCGACACCTCTCTTCCGTCCTTGGTCCTCTTGTAGAGGTGCCCCATCCCGTTGCGCTGCTTTTCCCTGGCCATGCCGTTCCTCCTATGTTTAAGAAACAAAA
>JAEDMH010000145.1 GCA_016303095.1 Lentisphaeria bacterium
CAGCGCAACCCCCGGAGGCTGTCGGTCATCTTGCAATTCCATTGCCTCTGAGTATATTAAGCCCCATTCCCTTTATTCCCACCCCTTTTTGATTCATCTTTAACTGGAAGGAACCAAGTCATGAGCCAGCAGCATACCAAGGCCGAGAAGCGCGTTCGTCGCAAGCGTTACCAGGAGCGCGTCCGCGCCCGCATCCAAGAGGCGAAGGCGGCGGCCAAGAAGAAGTAGAATTTCATGCCGGAGGAATGGACCGGCAAGGGGACAGGGCTTCCTCCCATGTCCTTTTCGTCACGGTGGAAACCGTGACTTGCGTGGAGACACGGCAACATTTTGCCGTGTCTTTTTTTGTCTTTCTTTGACAGATTGTGTGACCCAATTCCTAGCGGTGGCAAGATGTGAAGCTGCCGTGATGGAGAGCAAAGCGTTGGCTAAGGAAACAGCGAATGACGGAAAAGCGAAAGAGCAGCAAGAGTGTGGTGCGCCAAGGGGTGTCTGGTCGACCGGAGTCCACTGGTGTGAAGTATGTGTACCGCTTTGGCCAGAATGAGGCGGAAGGGAATGCGGAGATGCGGAATCTCCTGGGCGGCAAGGGGGCGAACCTGGCGGAAATGAGCCGTCTGGGGTTGCCCGTGCCTGCCGGGTTCACCATCACCACCGAGTGCTGCAACGAGTATTTTGCCTTGGACGGCCATTTCCCCCCGGAATTGAAGGCCCAGGTGGAGGAGGCCCTGGCTGTGGTGGAGAAGCAGATGGGACGCAAATACGGCGATCCCAAGAATCCCCTTTTGGTCTCCTGCCGTTCCGGCGCCCGGAAATCCATGCCCGGCATGATGGACACGGTGCTGAACATCGGTCTGTCCACCGCCACCATTCCCGGCCTCATCGCCCAGACCAAGAACGAGCGCTTCGTGTGGGATTCCTACCGCCGTCTGATCATGATGTATGCGGACGTGGTCATGGAGAAGGCCGAGGGCATTGATCCCATTGACGGCAAGGGCATCCGGAAGCTGCTGGATGACATGCTGGCCCAATACAAATACATCAAGGACTACAAGTCCGACACGGATCTCACCACCGACGACCTGCGGGATCTCTCCAGCGCCTTCAAGCGCCGCATCAAGGAAGTCCTGGGCACCGAGTTCCCCGACGATCCCATCCAGCAGCTCTGGGGCGGCATCGGGGCCGTCTTCAAGAGCTGGAATGGGGCCAAGGCCATCTCCTACCGCCGCATTGAGGACATCCCGGACACCTGGGGCACCGCCGTGAATGTCCAGACCATGGTCTTCGGCAACATGGGGGAGACCAGCGCCACGGGCGTGGCCTTCACCCGCAATCCCGCCACCGGAGAAAACAAGTTCTTCGGCGAGTGGCTGGTGAATGCCCAGGGAGAGGACGTGGTGGCCGGCATCCGCACCCCCAGCCCTCTGAACAACGAGACCAAGAACGACCGGAACCGGAAGATGAAGTCCATGGCCGAGGTCATGCCCCAGGCCTACAAGGAGCTGGTGGAGATCCGGAACATTCTGGAGAAGCACTACCACGACATGCAGGATTTGGAGTTCACCGTGGAGAACGGGAAGCTCTTCATGCTCCAGTGCCGGGTGGGCAAGCGGGGCGGCAAGGCCGCCGTGACCATGGCCCTGGACATGCTGGCGGAGAAGCTCATTGACGAGCCCACCGCCGTCATGCGGGTGCAGCCCAACCAGGTCATCGAGTTCCTGCTGCCCATCATCGAGCCCGCCGCCGAACAGCGCTCCCAGATCCTGGTCCAGGGACTGCCTGCCGGGCCCGGCGCCGCCTTTGGCGGCATCTACTTCTCCAGCCAGGATGCGGTGGAAGCCGTGAAGCTGGGCAAGAAGGTGATTCTGGTGCGGGAGGAGACCAATCCCGAGGATGTGGAGGGCATGCGCAGCGCCGATGGCATCCTCACCGCCCGGGGAGGCATGACCAGCCACGCCGCTCTGGTGGCCCGGGGCTGGGGCAAATCCTGCATCGTGGGCGCCAGCGACATGGTGGTGGACGAAGTGAACAAGACGGTCCGCATCGGAGAGCGCACCCTCCATGAGGGAGATGTGATCACCATCAACGGCTCCAAGGGCTTCGCCTACGAAGGGGAACTGCCCCTGGTGCCCCCCACCGCCGGCGCGGATTACTCCAAGTTCCTCCGCTTCATGAATCTGGTGGACAAGCACCGCACCATGGGCGTCCGGGCCAATGCGGACAATCCCACCGACGCCCAGAAGGCCAAGGAGTTCGGCGCCGAGGGCATCGGACTCTTCCGCACGGAGCACATGTTCTACGGCACCGGCAGCGCCCAGCCCCTCTTCCTCCTCCGCAAGATGATTCTCTGCGTGGATTCCAAGGACCGCATCGCCGTCCTCAAGGAGCTCTTCCCCGCCATGAAGAACGACATCAAGCAGACCATGAAGGTCATGGGGGACTATCCGGTGACGGTCCGCCTCCTGGATCCCCCCCTCCACGAGTTCGTGCCCCACTCCAAGACGGGCCGCATGGAGCTCTCCCGCTCCCTGAACGTGGCGGAGGACGAGATTGTGAAGCGCATTGACGCCCTGGCGGAGTCCAATCCCATGATGGGCCATCGGGGCGTCCGCCTGTCGGTGACCTATCCTGAGATCACAGAGTTCCAGGTGCGGGCCATCTTCCAGGCCGCCGCGGAGATCATGGTGGAGGAGAACCGGAATGTGGTGCCCGAGATCATGGTGCCCATCACCTGCGATGTGCGGGAACTGCGCTACGTGGCCAACATCGTCAAGAATGTCCACGCGGAGATCAAGCGCCGCTTCGACTTCAAGGAATTCCCCTACCACCTGGGCACCATGATCGAAATCCCCCGGGCCGCCCTCAACGCCGACAAGCTGGCCTCCGTGGCCGAGTTCTTCTCCTTCGGCACCAACGACCTCTCCCAGATGACCTTCGGATTCTCCCGGGATGACATCGGCTCCTTCATGGGTGAGTATCTCAACCGGCACATCATCGACGCCGATCCCTTCCAGACCATCGATGTGGACGGGGTGGGACAGCTCATCGAGATGGCCGCCCAGAAGGGCCGGAGCGTCCGCAAGGATCTCCATCTGGGCATCTGCGGAGAGCAGGGCGGCGATCCCGCCTCCGTGGAGTTCTGCTATCGGGCGGGCCTCACCTATGTGAGCTGCTCTCCCTTCCGGGTGCCCATCGCCCGGGTGGCCGCCGCCCAGGCCGCCATCCGCGCCCAGGAGGAAAAGAAGGCCGCCCGCTAATTCCCCCAGGAAAATCCTCCTCCCCCCCCCCTCTCCTCGACTGCCTTCCATGGCCATGACCCCAAACCTGGATGCCTCCGCCTCGGAACGCCAACTTCAGGAATTGGCGCGCCTCCTGAAGGAGGCCCGGCGCATTGCCGTCCTCACGGGAGCGGGCATGTCCACGGAAAGCGGGATTCCGGATTTCCGGTCTCCCGGCGGGCTCTATGAGACAGTGGGGGAGGGGATCTTCCAGCGGGAGACCTTCCTGGCCCATCCGGAGGCCTTCTGGCGGGCCATCGGCCCCTTCTACCAGAGCGTGCTCCAGGCCCAGCCCAACGCCGGCCACCAATTCCTGGCCGCCCTGGAGCAGGCTCCCTGGGAGAAGGAGGTCTGCGTGGCCACCCAGAACATTGATATCCTCCACCAAAAGGCGGGCTCCCGGATCGTCTGCACCCTCCATGGCACCATGGAAAAACTCCAGTGCCCCCGCTGCGCCTTCCAGGACCATAGCCTCCCCTTCCTTCCCGTTATGGAGAAAGGGGAGGCCCCCCGGTGCCCTCAGTGCGGCGCCATCCTGAAACCCGCCATCGTCTTCTTCGGCGAGGATCTGCCCCAGGAAGACTTCTCCCGGGCCGTCCACGCCTTCCAACACTGCGACCTGGCTCTGGTTTTGGGAACCTCCCTCCAGGTCACCCCCGCCTCCTGGCTCCCCTCGGAACGCCCGAAAAACACCCCCCTGGTGATTCTCAATCGGGAAGGAACCTGGATGGATGCCGAAGCCACTCTGGTTCTTCACCATTCTATCGCGCAAATTCTCTCTTCTTGCCTCTCTGAGATGCAATAATATTATAAGTATCTCTGTGTAAAGAAGTTATAGATAAATTTACCTGGCGTCACGGGTGAATCTTGTATTTGGCCAGGAGATGTTCCGCGATGCCGGGATCTTCTGGGTTTCGGTATCCCTTGCCCGTGTCCAGAGCCCGAATGCGTTCCCTCTCCTCCGGGGTGAGGACGAAATCCTCCAGGGCCAAATTTTCCCGGAGATGGAGGGGATTGGTGGTTTTGGGCAGGGGGATCAGGCCCTCCTGACAGTGCCACCGGAGAATCACCTGAGCCACGGTGCGGTTGTGGGCCTGGGCGATCTCCCGCAGCACGGGATGATTCAGCAGTTCCTTGCCGCCGTGGGCCAGAGGGAACCAGCTTTCCAGAACCATCCCCAGCTCCGCCATGCGCTTCCGCAGGGGAATTTGCTGCCAGAAGGGATTGCATTCCACCTGGTTCACCACAGGAAGCTGATGCACCCCGGGAAGAAACTCCTCCAAATACCGGGGAGTGAAATTGCTGAGGCCCAAAGAGCGCAAGTCCCCCCGCTGAGAGGACTCCTCCATGGCCTTCCAGGCCCCCCGGATATCCAAGTAGGGCTGATGGAGCAAATACAAGTCGATATAGTCCAGCCCCAGGGCCTTCAGGGAGGTGTCTATGGCCTTCTGGGCCGGCTGGTATCCGTAGTCCTGCAGCCACAGCTTGGAGGTGATGAACACCTCCTCCCGGGGAAGACCAAAGGCCCGCACCGCCCGGCCCACATCCCCCTCGTTCTGGTAGGCCGCCGCCGTGTCGATGTGACGATACCCCGCCTCCAAGGCCGCCAAGACCGCACGTTCCGTCTCACCCCCCGGAGGAATCTGAAAGACCCCAAAGCCCAAGGCGGGAATCCGATGCCCGTCTCGCAGTAAAATGCCTTCCATAAGGTGACTCCGTGAAGAAAATAGGGGGAATGAAAAAAGCCGCTGGGGGGACCAGCGGCTTCAGCGGAAAGGGAATGGCGGAGAGGGGGGGATTCGAACCCCCGGTAGCATTACTGCTACGACGGTTTAGCAAACCGTTACTTTCGGCCACTCAGCCACCTCTCCGCAGAACATGGGTTGTCTGGGAATGGCATCTCCAAGGAGAATTGAACTCCTGTTACCAGGATGAAAACCTGGTGTCCTAGGCCACTAGACGATGGAGACCCAAGAATCGTAGACAGTGGGGTTAAGATATTCCCTCAAGAGAAAATTGCAAATCCCCCCCGCCGGAAAGAAGAGGAGCTAGAG
>JAEDMH010000010.1 GCA_016303095.1 Lentisphaeria bacterium
TCATCCGTTTTTGGTGAAGTGGCATTGGGGGTAGCCGCTGCATCCCAGGAAGGAGCGTCCCCGGAAATAGATTCGTTTCAGGGGTTTTCCGCAGAGGGGGCAGGATTCTGCGGGGTCGGTGGCATTTCCCTGGGAGGAGGAAGTGGGCTGGAGTTTTTCCAGGCTTCCGGGGGGCAGTTGGGCCTGATAGCGGGCGAGGGTTTTGATCCAGGCTGCCAATTGGCGTTCCGTGAGGCTGCCCCGTGTTTCCCACTGTTTCTTCAGGGATTCCACGAATTTCTTGTCATCATAGGAGACCTTTCCCCGTTTTGTGGGGGGATTCCACTGTTGGATGGCCTGGGAGAGGGCCAGGAGCGCCTCCACCTGTTCCTTCTGCTGGGGCATTTCCTGGGGAGCCGCCTTCGTTTCGGCGGGGGAGAGGTCGGGGGAGCTTTCCGGAGAGACGGACCAGCCCAGTTCTTCTCCCAGCACCGGGAAATCGGGGATCTTGGCCGCATATTTCAGGGCCAGTTTTCGGAGGGCTTCCCGCTGGGGTGCGGAGAGTTCTCCGGAGACCTTGGCCTGCTGGGCCAGAGAGCGGAAGAAACGTCCGTCATCGTAGACATGGCGGCGACGCGTCACGGGGGCCTCGAACTCCAGCTTTTCCATGGCCTTCAGCAAGGCCATCAAGGCGGGCTCCACCGCCAGCTTCTCCGGCCCATTCTGACGACGCTCCGCCTTGCTGGCCCGATCCCGCTGATAGGCAGCCAAGGCCTCTCCCAGCCCCAGGGATTCCGCCAACGCCTTCAGTTCCGGATGGCGTTCGGCATACCGGGCCACCATGGCCACCATGGCGCTTCCCTGTCGCTCCGTGAATTTCTCGGGGGATTTGGCCAGGAGATTGCGGAGGCTCTTGGTGAACTTGCCGTCGTCATAGGTGCGTCGGGCGCCGGCCACCGGGGGATCGAAGGGGAAATCCTCGGGGAAGGCCTCCAGCAGGGCCTTCCACTGCTCCTGGGAAAGGGCCAGAGTCTGGGGAAGCGCCCCACCCGAAGCCAGCCATCCCTGGAACTTTCCGTAGAACTCCCGGAGCATGGACACCCAGTTCACCTGCCCCTCCTCCACCTGATCCAGCTCCTGCTCCATGCGGGCGGTGAAGTCCACATTGAACAATTCGGGGAAGCGCCCCACCAAATAGTCATTCACCCGGAAGCCCAAATCCGTGGGCACAAGGGCGCTCTGCTGCTTCTCCACATAGTGGCGATCCAGGATGGTCTGCACCGTGGAGGCAAAGGTGGAGGGGCGCCCCACCCCATTGGCCTCCAACGCCTTCACCAAAGCGCCCTCAGAGAAGCGCTTGGGGGGCTGGGTGAAACACTGCTCCTTCTTCAGTTCCCTCAGGCGGCAAGCATCTCCCTGGGTCAACGCAGGCAGAGAGCCCATGAGATTGTCCATCTCGTCCTCCTGCCCCAAATCCTTCATGTTGTAGACCTTCTGGTATCCGGGGAAAAGGGTTTCCCGGGCGGCCGCCCGGAAGATGCACTCCACCCCGCGCCCCGTTCCGGCGCAAGGCAGGCTCAGCGTCTCCAAAGCCCCGCCCCGAGACTGGATCTCTATGGCGTGATCCACTTGCAGCGCCGAGGCCATCTGGCTGGCCACGAAGCGATTCCAAATGAGACGGTACAGTTTGCGCTGACGGTCGTCCAAATAGGGGGCCACCTCCTCGGGGGTGCGTTCCACATTGGTGGGGCGGATGGCCTCATGGGCTTCCTGGGCATTCTTGCCGGAAGAATACCGATTCGGCGTGGAAGGCGCATATTCCTCGCCGTAGGTGCGCCGGATGAACCCCAGGGCGGCCTGCTGCGCCTCCGACGCCACATGGACGGAGTCGGTTCGCATATAGGTAATGAGACCGGAGGTGGTTCCCCCCAGGTCCACGCCCTCGTAGAGTTGCTGGGCGATGGACATGGTGGTGGAGGAGCCGAAATGGAGCGCGCTGCCGGCGGCCTGCTGGAGGGTGCTGGTGGTGAAGGGAGGGGCGGGGCGCTGGGTGCGGCGTTTGCTGGTGATGGAGCTGACCTGGTGGACCACCCCTTCTCCTTCCAGGGCCTGGGCCAGGGCCAGGGCGCTCTCCCCGTCTGGCACATTGGCCTTTTTGCCATTGAGCTTGGAGAGGGTGGTCTTCAGGCGTACCGCCGGAGCGGAAGCGGGGGAGAAGATGGCCTCCAGATTCCAGTATTCCACAGGCTGGAAGGCCTGGATCTCCCGTTCCCGCTCCACGATCAGGCGGAGGGCGACGGACTGGACGCGTCCCGCGCTGGTGTCCTTTTCCACGTTCTTCCAGAGCATGGGGCTCACCTGGTATCCCACCAGGCGGTCCAAGACTCGCCGCGCCTGCTGGGCATCCACCAGGGGCAGCTCCACCTGTCCGGGGGAGCGGAAGGCGGCCTCAATGGCGGAGCGGGTGATTTCGTGGTAGGCGATGCGGTGGAAATCGGCCTTGGTGGCGCCTTGGAGGAGGCTTTGGAGATGCCAGGCGATGGCCTCGCCCTCCCGGTCAGGGTCGGTGGCCAGATAGATCTGGTCCGCCTTCCGGGCGGCCTCCTTCAGTTCCCGCACCACCTTCATGCCCTTTGGGGTGACCACATAGGTGGGGTGGAAATCATGGGCCACATCCACCCCCAGCTCCTTGGTGGGGAGATCCCGGACATGGCCCATGGAAGCCAGCACCGTCGTCCCCTTTCCCAAAAGCTTTCCGACGGTCCTGGCCTTGGCAGGGGACTCCACAATCATCAACGTGTTCTTGGTCGTCATGGACACAGAAATTTCCTCAGCAATACGCCTTGTTCTTGGTCTTGATTTTTCCTGGCGCAGGGTCGGCGGGAGAAAGTGGAAAGGCGCTCCCCCGGATTCCCGCCGGCGTGCGTCTCGCGTAAAATATACCCCCGGCAGAAGAGGCCGGATATTTTGCGCATGAAGTAGGGAGAGAGAGGAGAGACGGCATCATGGCTGGGGCACTCCCCGGCGCCCGGGCACCCGGCGAATCCGCTTCCCGGGAAGCTGGCGCACCATCTTCCGGATCTCCAAATTCAACAGGGCCCCCAGGACGGCGGGGATCCCCTCCCCGCACTCCTCCACCAGGGCATCCAGAGGCCGTTCCTCATCCCCCAGGGAGAGCCAGAGGCGGTATTCCAGGGGAGCCAGAGGCACCTCCACCTCCCTCTCCTCCTCCTGACGGCGCCGCTCCTCCCGCTGGAACGTCTTGTCCCGCAGACCGGGCAACAGGGAGAACTCCTCTTGGACATCGGAGAAATCCTCCACCAGGCGGGCGCCGTCCTTCAGCAGCGCGTGGCATCCCCGGGCGGCGGGAGTGTCGGCCATGCCGGGGACGGCGAAGACCACCTTGCCCTGTTCCGTGGCCTGGGTGGCGGTGATGAGGCTGCCGGATTGGAGAGAGGCCTCCACCACCAAAGTGCCCCGGGAGAGTCCGGAGATGATCCGGTTGCGCATGGGGAAGTGGCTTCGATCCGGACGGCTTCCCAGGGGAAACTCGGAGAGAAGGGCTCCCCCCGAGGCCGCGATTCTCCTGGCCAGTTCCAGATTTTCCGCCGGATAGACCGTATCCAGGCCGTTGCCCAGGACCGCGATGGTGCGTCCCCCGGCTTCCAGGGTGGCCTGGTGGCAGAGGGTATCCACTCCCCGGGCCAGACCGGAGACCACGATCCAGCCGGCTTTGGCGGCCTGGGTGGCCAGGCGGCGGGCCATGCGGGCGCCATAGGCGGTGACCAGTCTGGTGCCCACCATGGCCAGGGCGTTGGCGCCTCCTTGGAGAGCCAGCATGTCTCCCCGGAGATAGAGGCAGATGGGGGGGGCGGAGATTTCCCGCAAGGAGGCGGGATAGGAGAGATCCTCCCAGACCACCAGGGAGACGCCAGCCTGTCGAGCCCGGCGCAGTTCCCCTTCCAGATCGCAGTGGTCCTCCCACCGATGCAGCATTTGGGCGCAGGCTTCTCCCAGGCGGGGCACCCTGCGCAGGCGGTCCAGGGGCGCCCCCAGGGACTCCTGGGGTTCCGGGAAGCATTGCAGAAGCAGGCGCATCCTTCCCGGGCCGATCTCCGGCAGCAGATTCCAGGCGATGAAGGCTTCCCGTCGTGTCATGGCTTCTCTCTCATGTTCCTCATCTTCGATGGCTTCCCTCCCCTCCCCCCGCCCGTCAAGCCCCAGGGGAATGGGTGGCGGAAGAAAAGATAGCCTGTTCTCCCTCCCCGTCTTCCTCTGGGCCATCTTCTCTCTCCTTTTCCCAAAAACGCCTAGCCCACGGCCCCTTTTCCTCCCCCCCTCCCCACCCCCAAAACTCCCTGGTGTTCTGAAGATTCTTCCTTGAAAATCCCTGCCCCAAAGTTATAGTTCTCCCTTTCGTCTTTGCTCCTATTTTCCCCGACATACGCCTTCTTCTGTCTCCCCGCCTTTGGCGAAAATTCCCAGAAGAAGGCGTTCTTCTCTCCCCTCCCTCCCCACCCACCCCCAACCTCCGCCGATTCTTCCGGCTTCCCCATGGAAAACGCCCTCGCCTTTATTGTGGCCATTGTGGCCGTCATCATCAATGGCGTGCCTCAGCTCCTCTACGCCCAATCCCGGGGCTTCGCCCTGAAACCCTCCGGCTTCGCCTATCTGGTGGGCGCCTTGGGCAACTTGCTCACCGGCTCCGTCACCCCCATCTCCGGACAGGCGGAAACCATCACCGTGGCCAGCGTCCGGAAAAATCTCCGGAACAACGTGAGCTCCATCCTCCTGGCCACCCTCATCATGGTGACCCTGGGACTCTTCGGCTACATCACCAAAATCTCTGACTTCGCCGGCCCCAGCGTGGTGAACGGCATGATGGCGGGCGTGGGCCTGATTCTGGCCGGGGTGGCCTGGGACATGTTCGAGAAGGAACGCCGGGTGACCCTGGTCTCCCTGGCCGTCGCCCTCCTCACCTTCTTCTTGCTCCACAAGAACCCCAACAAACTGGTGTGGACCATCTTCGTCTCCGTGGTGGTCTCCACCCTGGAGTTCCTCTTCCTCCAACGCCGCCGGGTGGATGTGAAGGCCATGATGGAGGAGGGACGGGACCAAATTGTGGAGAGCCAGGAGTGGCGCTTCTGGAAGAAAGCCTACTGGGCTGACTTCAAGGTGGTGAAGCCCACCCTGAACCTCACGGTGATTCTGGGCGGCTTGAGCCTGGTGATGCTCAACATCGGCGCCAACATCTCCTTCGGCGGCATCACCGCCAGCATTGCCAACACCACCCAGAACGTAGACCATCTCTCCATCATCAACTCCCTGGCCGACATCCCCAGCTCCCTCTTCGGCGGCCCGCCCATCGAGGCCATCATCTCCGGCACCGCCGCCGCCCCCGCCCCTGTGGCCTGCGGCATCGTCTTCATGGCCGTCACCGGCATCCTGCTCCTCCTGGGAGTCGTCAGCCGCCTGGGGAGATATCTGCCCGCCCAGAGCATCGCCGGCTTCCTCTTCGTCATCGGCATCTTCATGACCTTCATTCCCAACGTCAAGCCTCTGGCAGGAGACGAGCAGTACGGAGCGGCGGGCTATGTGGCCCTGGGCGTCACCGCCTGGTCCAAGAATCCCTTCCTGGGCATGGTGGCCGGCGTGGCCGCCAAGTATCTGACCGGCTGCTTCTAACCCCTCCCCCTCCTCCTTCCTCCCAACGCCATGGAAAGCTGGAAGCCCACCCTTCGGGTCCATCTGGGCCCAGACTGCAACCCCGAAATCTCCCTGGTGAACCTGGAAGGAGGATTTCGCATCTACTCCTTCGACATGACCGGGGAGACCCGGTGGAACCATGCCGCCGCCCAGAGCCTGGCCGAGAAGCTGAAGGACTACTCCTTCGACGCCCTGGCCACGGTGCAGACCAAATCCTGCGGCCTGGCCCAGGCCCTCTCGGAACGCCTGGGCCTGGAGCGCTTCCTGGAGATCCGGAAGAGCAAGAAGGGCTTTATGATCGACCCCGTGGGGGTCACGGTGGACTCCATCACCACCACCCATCAGCAGGAACTCTGGATCGGCAAGGAAAAATACCTGCCCTTCGTGGGAAAACGGCTGTGCTTCCTGGATGACGTGGTCTCCACCGGAGGCACCATCCAGGCCGTCCTCGCCCTGGCCCGGAAACTCCGCCTGGAAATCGCCGTGGTGGCCTGCGTCCTCACCGAGGGAACCCCCCGCCGGGAATATCAGGGAATCCCCATCGTCTCCCTGGATCATATCCCCCTGCCCGGCACCTCCCTCCATCCCTGAAGAGAACCGCCCTACGCCAATGGCCTACACCACGAGGCAGTCCCTCCTTCAGGGCGTCCTGGACGAGCACGAAGAGGCCCAAAAGGAATTCTACAATTTCTACAAGCCTCTCACCGCTCATATTCTGGAGCAATTCCCCCTCCTTTCCAGGGATGCGGTGGATGATGTGCACCAGATGGTGATGATGGATCTCTTCAGCAAAGGGAGCTTGGGGCGCTACCAGCGGAAGAAGGGCCGGTTCCGCTCATACCTATGCAAGATCATCCGCAACAAGTGCTACGACCTTGCGAGCAAATGCGACAGCGAGAAAAAGAAGCAGGAGGGGTGGGGGGCGCTTGCGGCCAGGGAGGGAGAGTTGACGACCCAGCTTCAGCTTCAGGAAGAGAAGGAATGGCGGGAGTTTCTGGAGATCAAAGCCCTGGAGTTTCTGAGGCAGGAGGTGACGGAGAAGCAATATATGATCTTTGAGTTGTATGCCCGCCAGAACCGTTCGGTGAAGGAGGTCTGCCAGATTCTAGGCGTCAATGAGAACCAGGTCTATCTGGCCAAGAGCCGTCTCACCGACAAGCTGGCCCACATCCTTCGACAGCTCCAGGAAGAATCGAACTAGCCCCTTCTTCCTCCTTCCATGAGCGACTCTTTTGCCGGCTATCGAATCCTGGAACCCTGCGGAAGAGGATTCTTCGGCGAGGTCTTCCTGGCGGAGGATATGCTGGGACAGCGGGTGGCCCTGAAACGCCTGATGGCGGCCAAATCCATCTTCGGGGAAAAGGAGCTGGAGGCCCTGAAGCGCTATATGCGCCTCCCCCTCCACCCCTCCCTCTGCCGCATCCATCACTGCGGCTGGGAGGAGAATTGCCTCTTCTATGTCATGGAGCCCGCTGACAACGCCCTGGGGCCCCAGGCCGCCGAATATCAGGCCGACACCCTGGCGCTCCGGATGAAGCGGGATGGGGCCATGCCCCTGGAACAAGCCGTGAGCTACTGCCTCCAGCTGCTGGACGCCCTGGAAGTGATCCACCAGGCAGGCCTCACCCACCGGGACGTGAAGCCGGAGAACATCCTGTTTGTCCAAGGCAGGCTGAAGCTGGCGGATTTCGGGCTGTTGGCGGAAGCCAACCAGACCCTCTCCGTGGCGGGAACCCCCGGCTATATGCCCCCCGAGCTGCTGGCAGGCGCCGCCACCCGGGGAGTGACCTGCGACATCTACGCCGTGGGAAAGATTCTCTATGCCGCCGTCACAGGAAACGGCCCCGAGGAATATCCCGCTCTGCCTTCCCGCCTTTCCCCGGAAACCCTGCGCCGCTTCTGCCATCCGGTGCTTCGCCTTTGCGCCCGGGATCCGGCGCAGCGCTGCGGCTCCGTGGAGGAGGCCCGGCGCATCCTGAAGGAAGCCCTCCTTCCCACCGCCTGGGGAAAGGCATTCTTGGCCCGCCTGCATATGGATCCCGCCTTCCGGCGCAAGTCGATTTTCTGCGCCGTCCTGGCCTTCCTCCTGGTGTCCTCCCTGGCGATGGGAGGCTTTCATGCCCTGCGGCAACACCAGAAAGAACGTCTGGCGCTCCTCCAGCAAACCCGGGAGGCGTGTGCCCAGCTGGAGGAGAAGATGGAGAATCTTTCCCTCCAGTTCGCCAACCCCGGCGAAGTTTTGCTGGGGGCCCTGGATGACGCCCCCGACTCCCCTGCCCTCTCTCTGGAGGAGATTCTCCCGGATGCGGGGGGAACCCATGCCCCCCTGGAGGAGGCCATCGCCCTTCCCCAGGAGGAACAGGCCCAGACCGAACTCTCCCGCCAGGCGCTCCAGGGAATCCAGAAACGGCTGACCCATCTGCAGCAGCTTCTCCAGGAGTGCGCCCGGAAGACCGCCCCGGTGCTTCCCCAGGACGCCACCTTCGCCCAGGTCAGCGAGGCCTTCTCCTTCCTGGATTCCCCCCTGGGAAGATTTCTGCCGGAAGCAGAGCGCCAAAGCCTCCAGGACGCCGCCAGGCAGAGCGCCGAACGCCTCTCCAATCTTCTCTCCCCCAAACTGGGCCAGGATTTCCTCCCCATCACCATCAACTGGAAGAAGCGGTGGGTCTTCATCCCCGCCGGGGCCTACTACTCCCCCACCCTGAAGCGCCGGGTGGAAATGCCCCACCCCTTCTGGATCCTCAACGAGGAACTGAACCACGGCGGATATGTGGATATCACCTCGGATCCTCTGAACACAAAAATGCCCCCGGAGGAATCCGTCAACAACCTCAGCCACAACGACGCCCTGCTGTATTGCCGGGCCCTGATGAAGCGGGTGGACGCCTTCACGGAACTCCCCGAGGGCTACGCCTTCCGACCGCCCACGGAACTGGAATGGGAATATGTGACCATGGGAGGATGGCGGAGCAAGGACAACCCCTTCCCTGTGGCCAATCTCACCGACGGATGCATGGAGGCCTGCCTCCCCGCCCCGGAACTCCTGGGAGACACCCCGAATCTGGCCCAGGATTTCCGGGTGATGCGGGGCAAGCGCCACGCCACGGATCCCGACAGCCCCGCCATGTTCACCCGAAGGGAACTCGCCCGCAAGGATACCAAGTGGATCCCGGAGATGACCTACCGCCCGGTGCTGGCCAGGACGCCGGAGGATTTCTTCGCCCAGGAATGGCACCGGTATCCCATCATCCGGACGACGGAGCAGGATGGCAGAGTCTATGCGGGCTATGAGTTCAGCCTCATCTTCACCCGCCCCGCGGATGCCATGAATCTGGCCAGCCTCCTGGGGGCCCGGCTGCCGGAGCCCCCCACCTACGAGGCCGCCATGGCCGCCGGAGAGGCCCTCCATCTCATCTACCACAATCTCCTGGGCATCCGCTATTCGAGCGGCGCCTGGCGATGGCTCTCCACGGGAAAACCGGTGGACTGGAAGGAAATGCCTCCGCCCCCCAAGGACGACGAATCCTCCTTCCTCCTGCGGCACCACAGCGGAGCCCTCCTCCCCCTCGCCAGCGACGGCATGCCTCCCGCCATCATGCTGGAATGGACCTCCCGGGAAGCCTTCGACAAACGCCTGGATTTCTGGAAGGATCCCTGGAAACACTTCACCCCCATCACCCTGGGAACCAGCACCTACGCCCTCTTCCCCTTCCGCACCGCCACCCATGCCGCCAGGGCCGTGGCCATGTTCCTGGGAACCAGGCTGGCCCTCCCCACCCAGGAAGAACTCCAGCAGCTCCTCCAGCAATATCCCAAGGACGGACGCCGCCTGGCCCTGGGAGCCTATTGGGAATACAACCGGTGGGTGGATCACCAGGGAAACCCCCTCCCACCCTGGAACATCCCCGTCCAGCCTTCCCAATCCCTGGATTCCCTGGGCAGGGTCTGCGACAGTCTGATCCTGAAAGGCGGAGAGCTGCGGGAAGACCACGTGGTGGAAGAACTACTCCTGGAGCTCCCCCCCCCACAATAATCTATAACATCTTTATTATTAGGTAGTTATAAAGATTTAGAAAGCCGGCGGCGCCTCAGAAGTCCAGCTGCTTCAGGGGTTCCTGGAGGAGTTCCTTTCGCCATCCCCGGCAGATTCTTCCCGTCTGCGGGAGTTTTCGGAGTTTACGGAAGGCCCAGGCTTCGGCCTCGCTACGGGTGCAGACCAGAGTCGGTTCGATTTGCCGTCGTCGGGCGCAACCTGTGGCGATTCCCCGCACTCGTTCTCCCAGGTTACGCAGGGCGGTTTTTTCTGTCGGGGACACATGGGGGGTGGAGTTTTCCTGGTAGGAGCCCAGGCGGGGATGGGCCAGCGCCTCCAGGATTTCCTCCGCCAGGGGTTTCACCCGCTTGGGCCAGCAGGAGGGCATTTGGAGGAGGCGGGACGTCTCTGCGGGGTTTTCCGTGGCGCACCATTGGAGTTGTTCATCGGAGAGAAGACGTCCCCTGGCGCAGTCGGACTGTCGCGCCTTCTCCTCTCGCCAGATGGCCAGGCTCACCGCCCTGTGGCGGTCCGAGGCACGGGAAAGGAAGCGTAGGAACCCCAGGCGATGCCAGGCGTCTTCCACCGGAGGAAGCCCATAGATCTCCTCCCGGCAGAAGGTCTCCTCCATCTCTTCCTGGAACCAGGCCAGATTTCCATTGGCCCGCAGAGCCTCCCCATAGATGCCGGCCACCTCCGGCAGATAGGCCACATCGTCTCCCGCATAGCCCAATTGCTTCTCCGTCAGGGGGCGGTGCATCCAGTCGCTGCGGCTCTCGGTCTTGGGCAGGCAAACGCCCAGGCGGCTTTCCAGCACCGACTTCAAGCTCTGGTTGGCCCCCTCCCCGCAAAAGCCCGCGGCCACTTGGACATCGAAGAGCGAAGCCGGCACCACGCCGCAGACCCGATGAAGCAAGGGCATGTCGTTGCTCCCGCTGAAAACGAGTTTCGGGCGCCTTGGGTCTCCCAACAATTGGGCCAAAGGAGACCAGTCCCGGAGGGACAGAGGATCCACCAAGGCCACACTCTCCCGGTCCAGGCCGATTTGCAACAGGGACAAAATGGGGAAATAGGTTCTCGTCCACTCGAACTCCGTGTCCAAGGCCACTGGCTTTCCCGGAGGAAGGGAGGCCACAAACGCCTGAAAGGAGGCGTCGTCCCCAATCCAAAGAGGTCTACTCTCCATGGCGTTCCCCCGTTAAGGAATCAGGGGACGCAGCACCAGACAGGAAGAACCCTCCTCCCGCATCCCCGCAATCCGACGGCGGAACTCCCCAATATTGGGCCCCTGGAGATGGGCCTCCAAATCCTCCCGGCTCTCCCAGGTCTCCACCATGGTCACCACATTCCCCTGGACGCCGTCAGCATCCACGCAGGGCACATAGCGGAGGCATCCCTTCTCCTGGCGCACCCGGGGCACCAAATCCTCCAAAATCTTCACATACGCCTCCCAATGCTGGGGCTTGACCACGGCGCGGGCCTGAACATGAACCATAACGACACTCCGAAAAAGAGGGGAAACCGCAAACCATGCGCCAGATTCGGAGCCCTTCCCAGAAAACGGGGGCGGCGCCGGGCGCGGAGGAGAATATAGACGAATCCCACCACCCCGACACATCTCCCCCCCATCCCCAAGGCGTCCCAGCGCCAAGAGCCCTGCACCCTGCCCCCGGCGGGGAAGACCACGTCCCCATCCCCAAAGAAACACTCTCCGCCTCTCTATCCCAGACTCTCCTTCAAAAGCTGGGACAAGACTTGCCGGACCGTGCGCTGGGCCTCCTCCACCAACAGACGACGCCCCTTGGGACATTCCCCCAGAAGACGGTAGCTGTTGGCAAAACGCTGCACGCAGGCCACCGCATCCCGGGGAACAGGACGCAAATAGGCCCCCATGCCAGGACGGTTCCGATCCTCCCGCAACGCCTGGTCGTAGTTCCCCTGGAGAAACTCCACCACCATACGCCGGTGCCGTTGCTGACACACCCGGATCTTCCCCAACTCCCACTTCCGCACCGTGGCCCAGGAAACCCCGAAAAACCGCCCCAGGGCGGCATAGGTCAACCCTAACCCCAGCCGCTTCTCTGTCAACTGCCTCCGCAACGCCGGGGAAAAACACCACGCCGACCCACTCTCCGGAATTCCTTCCTGCCACTCCTTCTCTCCCATAAAGGGCTCCTCCTCTATTTCGGGTTCCACGGGACGGGACTTCCTGACGGCCAGGAGCAGACACCTCTCCTTCTTGCCCCGTCTCCTTCTGTCCCAAAACTATACCCCACAGAGGATTCTCCCCGGGCCAAAGGGCCCCAAATGCCTGAAAGTCACCAAGACGCCCAGCCAGGATATGACCTTGCCAGGACAGGACGCGGAATCCCCCCCCCCTCAAAGCCAAAAGGAGGCCTTCCCTCTTCCTGGGAATCCCTCCCCTCCCTCCCCTGCCCTTCTGGTCCAAGAACGGCCTGCCGCCTGGCATGAACAATGATGGCAAAACCCGCAAAAGCGTGCAACGAAGGAGGTCAGAGATCCAGGGATTGCTGTCCCTTAAGAAAATCCTCAAGGCGCAGAATGAGGATGCCGTCCTCGTTGTGATAGGGAGGCATTCCCTCGAAGGTCACGACAATTTTGCGAAAGGCGTCGCGGATTTTCAGCAACGGGCGCATTTCCTGTTCCCGCTTTTCCTCATCGGGAATCTGATAGGCGGATTGGATGTAGTAGCGACGATGTCCTTGGTTGGCCACGAAGTCGACTTCCAGCATCTGCCTGGAATGTCCATCCCCTCCCGTCAAGGCAATGTTCCCCACATCGACGGAGAACCCCCATTGGCGGAGCTCGTTGTAAATGAGATTCTCCATCAGGTGGTTGCGCTCCAACTGCCGGAAACCGAGACAGGCGTTGCGAATGCCTATGTCCTCGAAATAGTATTTGTGAGGAGAATCGATATACTTCCGTCCCTTGATGTCGTAGCGCATGGTCTTGTTCAGCAGGAATGCGTCCACAAGATGGTCGCTATAGGCGCCAATGGTGTTGACGGAAAGACGGATGCCCTTCACCGACAGAAAAGTGTCCGCCAGCTTTCTCAGGCTAGACAAGGCGCCAACGGAGGAAGCATAGAACCGCAGAAGCTCCTCCATCTCGGCGGGATGCTGAAGTCTGTTGCGTTCCACCAAATCCTTGATGTAGACCTCCCGGAAAAGGCGCGTCAGATAGGACGTCTTCTGCTTCTCTGTATCGCAAAAGAGGATATACGGCAACCCGCCATAGCACAGGTAGTCGTCCAGCGCCTTGGAGAACGGCTGTTCCGATGCGGAAGAGAACTCGGCGAAGGAAAGGGGAAACATGTGAATTTCGTCCCCGCGCCCACGGAATTCGGTAATCACATCCCTCGACAAGAAACGGGAGTTGCTTCCCGTCACATACACGTCAAGGTTGTCCATGTGAAGGCAGCTGTTCAGAACTTCGGCAAAATCTCCAAGAAACTGCACCTCGTCTAGAATCAGATAGTACGTTCCTCCATCCTTCATGGAACCTTCAATCCATGCCAACATCTCGTCAGGATTGCGGAGACGGGCCTTCCGCCTGTCGTCGAGGGCAACCTCAAGAATGTGGTCAGGAGGCACGCCTTCTCCAAGCAAATGCTCGTGAAAGATCTTCGTCAGCAGATAGGATTTCCCGGAACGACGCATTCCCGTCACCACTTTCACCATGCCGTTCTCCCGGCGGAGAAGCAGTTCCGAAAGGTAGCCGTCACGAGGAATTCGCTTTTTCTCCATAGATGCCCTTGACTGAACAATGAGGTTGCTTCCCGAAAAAATGTTCCATGACATAACCTATGCCGAATTCCCGCTCTCGCCAGGCGAAAAGAGAACAAAATGCGCGGAATCCGCAAAAGCGTGCAACGAAGGAGGTCAGAGATCCAGGGGCGCCCACCCCGCAACGCCGACAAGGCGAGCTGGTTATTTTGATCTGTTATCCGATTCGTCATCATCTTGGGCCATTTTCCCATGAGGGGTTCAGTCCAAGCCCCAATTCTTGCAGGGGTTATATTCTGCAAAGTGCGTCAGCCACCCCGGAAATCCCTGTTGTCAGGGGTTTCCGGACCATGAGAAGAGTTCCGGGAGGGGGCCTCCGAGAACGCCCCGTCTTCCGGGTTGCCGCAGACAGGAGGTACGACATGGACATTAGACTGGGATTTCACGGTGCGGCCGGAAACGTGACTGGTTCCTGCTATCTTTTGGAAGCCAACGGGATGCGCATTTTTGTGGACTGTGGCCTCTACCAGGAGCACGATCTCAAGGGGCGGAACTGGGAGAACTTCCCCGTCTCCCCGGAAAAGGTGGACGCCGTCATTCTCACCCACGCCCACTTGGATCATTGCGGGAGACTCCCCCGGCTGGTGCGGGACGGTTTCCAGGGCCCCATCTACGCCACCAGCGCCACGGCGGAAATCGCCCGCATTGTCATGGAGGACTGCGGGAAGATCAACGAGGAAGACGCGGAGTTCAAGCGGCGGCGTCACGAGCGGGAGGGGCGCAAGGGCCCCTTCCGGGAAGAACCCCTCTACACCGCGGAGGACGCCCAGGAGGTGGCCCAATACTTCGTCCCCGTGGCCTATGACGCTCCCCTGGAGATTGGGGAGGGGATCACGGTGGAGTTCATCCAGGTGGGTCACATTCTGGGAGCGGCCTGCTGCCGGATCACCGTGACCCAGGGGGAGGAGAGCCGTCGGATTCTCTTTTCGGGAGACGTGGGGCGGTGGGACATGCCCATTCTCCAGGATCCGGAGAAGGTGGGGGAAGCGGACTACCTTCTGGTGGAATCCACCTACGGCAACCGCACCCACGGGGAGACCAAGAGCATTCCCGGGGAGTTGGAGCGCATCATCAACGCCACCGCCGACCGGGGAGGCAATCTCATCATTCCCTCCTTCGCCGTGGAGCGCACCCAGGAACTCCTCTACTTCCTGGCCCAGCTCAACGCCGAGAACCGCATCCCCAATCTCCGGATTTTCGTGGACAGCCCCATGGCCAGCCGGGTCAACACCGTCTTCGTCCGCCATCCCTACCTCTTCGACTCCGAGACCATCCAGTTGGCCCGGGTGCTGAAGGTCTCCAATGTGAGCATCGTGCGCAGCTCCCAGGAATCCAAGGCCCTGAACCACATCCGGGGCTCGGTGATCATCATCTCCGGCTCCGGCATGTGCACCGGAGGCCGCATCAAACACCACCTCTGCCACAACATCCAACGCCCGGAATCCACCATCCTCTTCGTGGGATACCAGGCCGCCAATACCCTGGGACGGCAAATTCTGGACGGCAAACCCCAGGTGCGCATCCTGGGAGAGACCTACGATGTCCAGGCCAACATCGAGCGCATCTCCGGCTTCTCCGCCCATGCGGACCAGGAGGAGCTGCTGCGGTGGATGAGCACGCTTTCCACCACTCCCCGGAAGGTCTTCGTCACCCACGGCGAGCCGGAAGCCGCCTGGGCTCTCCAGAAGAAGATCCGGGCGGAGAAGGGATGGGATGCCCAGGTGGTCCAATACAAGCAGTCCGTGACCCTGGATTAAGCCAGAATCCTCGTTCCCCACCCCCCTCTGCCCCTCCAAGCCCCCCACCCCCCCATGAAATTCCTCCACGTCGGCAAAGCATACCAGCTCTCCCTTGAAAATGGCCAGGATCTGGCGGACGCCCTCACCTTGGACGAGGCCCTGTGGGTCGCCATGAGCGCCCCCCTGAAGGCCTACACCTGCGACCCCAAGGTCCTGGCCTACATCGATTCGGCCAAACTGGGCTCCATCACCACCGAAAGCCTGAAGGCCGCCATCCGCTGGCTCCTGGATGTCTATGGAGACCGGGAGGCCATCACCGACCACTTCCCGGGAAGCCTCTCCCTGGACGCCCTCACCGACTCGGAGAACGCCAAGAAAATCCGCCATTCGGCGGAGTACATCCTGAAGGATCTGGGAGAGGCGGACAGCCGGGCCATCACCCTGGCCCAGGTGAGGAAATTTCAGCAAATCCTCACCAGCCGTCCCCTGAACGGGGATGGGGTCATTTCCCTCCAGGCGACGGGGGTGGCCTCCACGCCGGAGCTCCAGGCGCGCTTCCGGGAGCTCATCCAGGACGGAGTCAAGGCCACGGGAGGCACCCAGGATCTGGATGGCACCATGGGACTGACCATGGCCCAGTTGAAGGCCTACTGGGAGGCCATTCCCCTGTATCTGGCCTGGAAACACCAAGGCGACCTGCCGGAGGGGCAGACCGCCTCTCCCCTCCTCCCCTTCGGAACGGACACCGCCGCCAGGCTCGCCCTCCTCCAGGAAAATGCCCACCGGGTGGACGAGTTCTTCCGCCTCTGCGAACTCCAGGGCTTCGACACCCGGCTGACGGGAAAGGTGCTGGAGCATGACGGCAAGCCCGGGGCCCTGGATCCCACCGCCTGGCCCGGCATGGAGAGCCACCTGCAGACCATGCCCATCCTCCAGCCCACGGCGGAATCCGCCATTCTCCTGGACGCCCCGGAATATATCAACCCCCTCTATCGGGGATGGATGGCCTCCCTGACGGAGAAGGTGCTTCTCCCCCTCCTGGGCACAGACACCCGGCGCCTCACCCCAGCCCTCTGGGCCAAGGCCAAGGCCGCCTTCGCCCCCTACCAGGCCTACATGGCTTCCCAACAGGGAGGATGCTGCGCCGCCGTGGAACTCGCCCACCTGGAAGCCCAAAGCCAGTGGACCGGCATCCTGGAGGAGGCCGCCCTTCTGGAAACCAAGGATCTGGCCGTAGCCCAAATCCTGAAAGAGGCCGAGGATGTGGAGAAGGCCCTCCTCTATCTCCAATGGCTGATCCCCGTGGCCAATAACTTCATCAGCTTCCCCGATCTCTATCAGCCCAAAAAACCCACCCTCTTCGAACGGGGACGGATCGTCATGGACGGACGCTGGTTCAACATGACCTTCCCCGTGGACAACCTGGCCGCCCACTCCGCCCTGGCCGTCCATAGCGGACTCTTCCTGATCTACGTGGAGGTGGATACCTCCCCCGCCCAGATTCTCTGCGCCCCCGTGACCGTGGGGGACAAGGGAAATCTCACCGTGGGCAAGCGGGGCATCTTCTTCGCCCCCGGCGGACAAACCTACAACGCCAAGGTGGTGAAAGTCCAGGAGAATCCCGTCTGCCTCTGGGAGGCCGTGACGGCCCCCTTCGCCAAATTCGGGAAGATGGCGGAGGACAAGGTCGCCGCCATGTCCTCCAACTCCGAGGGGGTCATCACCAGCAAGATGTCCGGCCTGCTCAACGATCCCAAGGGGACCACCGCCGCCGCCGCCCCCGCCGCCAAGGGAGACAAATCCGGCATGCTCATGGGCCTGGGCATCGCCTTCGCCGCCCTCTCCTCCGCCCTGGCCTTCATCTGCAAGACCCTGGCCGACATGAGCGCCCTCTCCCTCCTGATCTCCTTCCTGTGCGTCCTGGCCCTCCTTGTGACCCCCATCCTCCTGCTGGCCCTCATCCGCCTGCGCCGCCAGGACCTCTCCTCCCTGCTGGAGGGAAATGGGTGGGCCATCAACGCCCGGATGCGTCTCACCCGGGCCCAGCGGAAGAGCTTCTCCCGAGGGGGCACCTTCCCGAAGGACGCCCTGGGCACGCCCCGGAAGCGTTGCCGCAAGTTCCTGCTCTGGCTGGGGACCATTGTTCTGGTCCTGCTCTTGGGAGCGGGGGCGGTGCTTGGATGCCGCCGCTGCCAGGCGAAGAAGGAGCTGGGGGGCTGCGTCGCCCCTGCCCAGCTTGAGCCGGCAGAGCTTCCCCCGGTTCAGGAGGCACAGCTCGAGAGCGAAAGCGCTCCATCCCCCACTCCCGCCCCATGAAATCCTCCCTCCTCCTCTCTCTCACGGCCCTGTGCCTTCTCCTCGCCTCCCCCTTCCAGGCCCAGGAGCTCCCTCCCCGGGAATTTCTGGAGCGCCTGCGGGCACCCCTGTGCCAGGATGCCTGGGGGGAGGCCACGGGTCGCCTGATCCACAAGCGCAAGGGGCAGCCCACCCTGGAGGGCACCCTGGGCGTCCGGGTCACCTTCACCCCCACGGTCATGTATGCCCAGCTGACCCTGAACGAAACCAACTTCTACGGACTGGAAATCACCCTGGCCACCGCCGATCAAAGCGCCCAGCATCTGGATCTCCCCGAACAGGAGACGAAACCCAGCCTCTTCGACTACGGCGTCCGCCCCTCCGATCTCTCCTTCGCCTTCCTCTTCTGGGACTTCGTCCAGGAACTGCCCCGCTCCTCCAGCCGCTGGCAGGACTGCCGGGTGCTGAAACTGGCCTCCCCCGACGGCACAGAAACCGTGGATGTGTGGTTCCAGGCGGAGCAGGGCTTTCCCATGGAGGCCAAATGGTATCGGAAAGGGGAGGCCCAACCCTGGCGCACTCTGATCATGAAGGGGGCCAAGCGCTTCTCCAACGGACTCTGGTTCGTCAAGGAAATGCAGCTTGCCGGAGACCAGTGGAAGACCTCCGTGAAGTTCGACTTCGCGGAAAAAACGGAAGGGCTTTAACAACGCCCCCCTGGAGAGGGGAGTCAGCCTTCCTGCAGCGCTTCAAGGAGGGAGCGGGCGAGGTCGGGGGAAATGCCGTTCTGAATGGCGAAAATGTCCCAATCGGCGACCAGGCAAGCAAGGTCCACATCTTGCGTGGCGCGCACATTTGCCCTGACCGCAAAGCGGGCCAGCCAGAAGTCACGCGCCCCGGCGCCGACCAGCATCAGGCGGATGCCCAACCGTTCCGCCGTGCCGAAGACGGAGGACACGATTCTCTCCTTCGGCGTCATCGTCAGGCGATTCCCTCCAGATAGCGTTTTCGGATTTCCCCTTCCTGCGGCGCAGGAAGCCTTGGGCGCCTCTTCCGTCGCTTCGTCGCAAATCGGCATGGGGCCGGCCCTTCTCGGGAAGGGGAGACTCCGCCCTTTCGGCCGGACGCCTCGTCCTTGGAGGCGTCCTAGAAGGCCGGGATTGGGACGCTATATTATCCGCTTGCGTCTCTCTCCCCGCCCGGCAGGGTATTGTTCCGAGCGAGCGGCCCTTCTTCCGGGGTGTCGCCCCTTCCAGCCTGCCGGTGCACCGTTCCCTCGCAACCCTTCCCCTCCCTTCCCTCCCCTCCATGCCAGAAGACGGCGCGTTCCCATCGAAAATCCGGGTCTATTACTTGAGTTCCGGCAATTTGGGCATCGCCATCTTGGATGCTCTTCGGGAGGACGAGGGGATCCAGCTTGTGGGGCTAGGCTCCCAGCCGGATCGCCCTGTGGGAAGGAAACATCTCCTCTCCCCCACTCCCTTTGCACGACATGCCTTGGAGATTGGGATGGAGGTGGATCGGGTTCCCTCCGTCAATCGGCCGGAATTCCTGGAAAAACTGCGGAATTTAGGGACAGAGATTCTGCTGGTGGTTGCTTTCGGACAACTTCTGAAGCCGGAGTTGCTTTCCCTGCCCCCCTTTGGCTGCCTGAACGTCCACGCCTCCCTTCTGCCACGCTATCGCGGTGCCTGCCCCATCAACGCCGCCATTCTCCACGGAGATGCGCGCACGGGGGTGAGCTTCATGCGCATGGAGCGGGGGTTGGACACGGGCCCCGTGTATGACCAGGTGGAGCTATCCATCCTGGAGACGGAGACCACGGAGGCTTTGGAAGCACGGCTTGGGCGTCTTGCCGCCTCCCACATAGGGAGGGTTCTCCGGAGGATCACCCGCGAAGGGCTTCAGCCCATTCCCCAGCCCCCCACGGACGAACCCAACGTACGGAAGATTGGCAAGGAAGACGGGGCCATTCCCTGGACCTGCTCCGCCCGCCACATCTTCAACATGGTTCGTGCCTATCAGCCCTGGCCCCGGGCCTACACCTGCGTGCCGGTGCAAGGGGAGTTGCGACGCATTCAAATCACCGAAGCCACCTATTCCCCCGGGCATCCTGCCGGGGAGGCGGGACAGGTGCTTCCCGAAAGCGGGAAAGCGCTGGTCGTCGCCTGCGGTTCCGGCACTCTCTCCATTCATCGGCTCATTCCCGATGGCAAGAAGGAGATGAGCGCGGCCGACTTTCTGCGTGGCAATCCTGTGATGCCCGGAAGCATCCTGGAATAATCCCCTGGCCGCCCCCGCCTGAACGCCTCCGCCCCACCCCCGCCTCCTTGGCGAGGAGGACGACGCCGGCGCCCTGGGCGAATCCAGGGACACGGCCCCTCACTTTTCCCTCCCCCCCATGAAACAAATTCTCATCAACTCGGAAGAACTCCAGGTCCGGGTGGCCGTCGTGGAAGACGGCACCCTCCAGGACTTCTTCATGGAACGCACCAACAAGGACCGCATTGTCGGCTCCATCTACAAAGGGAAAATCAAGAATCTGGAACCCTCCCTCCAGGCGGCCTTCGTGGATATTGGCGTGGGCAAAAACGCCTTTCTCCACTACTGGGACATGCTGCCTGCCACCCTGGAGAAGCTGGAAGGCGAGGGGGAGGAAGATGACGAGCCCCCCGTGAAGCCCGGCCAGGAGCGGGCCGAAGCGGATCAGGCCAGCAACGCCGAGGAGGACAGCACCTTCGATCCCCCCGCTCCCCCCGAGGCCCGGAAGGGGAAGGAAGAAGAAGGGGAGGAAGAGGAGGAGCAGGCTCCCGTGGCTTCCAAGCCCGCCCTGCCCAAGGAAATGGTCCTCAACGGCCAGCGGGACACTTCCCAGGACACGACCCTGACCAAGGGCCTTCTTCCTTTGGAGAAGGGGCAGAAGGGGCTGATTCCCCTGGCCAAGCCCGCCCCGGAGAAGCCCCAGGAAGAAGAGCTGCCCCCCGTCACCACCGACGAGAATCCCCCGCCTCTGGCGGAGGAGATCGCCGGCAAGCCCCGGGAGGGGCGGCGCAATGGGGGACAGCCCCGGAATAGCGGGAATGCCAATGGCGGAGCGGGGGCCGCGAAGAATCCTGCCGCCGGCGAGGAGGCTTCCGCCGGGGCCTCCACGTCCCACCGTCGTCGGCGCCGCCGCAGCCGTGGCGTGCGGGAGGGGGTGTCGGGCGTCGAGTCCTCCCCGGACGCCCAAGGTTCCAAGAAGCCCGGGGTTTTCCGCCGGGTCTTGGAGAAGCTCTTTCCCTTCCTGGGGAAGAGCCGTCCCCAGGGGAAAGGGAAGGAAGGGGCGCCCAGTGCTCCGGGAAAGGAGACGCCTCGCCCCTCCCAGGGTCTCACCGCCAATTCGGGCAAGAATGAATTGCTGCCCCTGACGCCCGGGGGCAAGGCCCCGGTGCAGAAGCCGGCGGGGCAGACGGCCAAGTTGGAGAAGCTTCCCAAGGGGGAGAAAGAGAAGCCCAAGAAGCCGGAGAAGAAAGGATACACGGTGGAGGACATTCCCAATCTCTTCCACGTGGATCAGGAGATTCTGGTGCAGGTCACCAAGGGGCCCATCGGCACCAAGGGCGCCCGGGTCACCACCAATCTCTCCATCCCCGGACGCTATCTGGTGCTGCTGCCCAACTGCCCCCACGTGGGCATCTCCCGCCGGGTGGAGGACAGGGAGGAGCGGAGCCGTCTGAAGCAGATGATCCGCACCATCCTTCCCCCCAACACCGGCGTCATCTGCCGCACCGAGGGCGTGGGCCTGAAGCGGGAATACTTCCAGCGGGATCTCCAAATGCTCATGGACGCCTGGCACAAGGCCGAGGACACCGCCGCCAAACGCCGGGCCCCCGTCTGCGTCTACCAGGAGCCCGCTCTGGTGGAACGCACCCTCCGGGACAATCTCACCCAGGATATCGACGAAATCGTCTGCGACACCAAGGAGGCCTACAATCTGGCCCTGGAAATGCTCCAGCGCTTCGACCGGCAGGATTCCATCAAGGTCAAACTCTACTCCAATCCCACTCCCATCTTCATCAAATACGGGATCAGCCAGCAGATCGAGGGCATCTCCAACCGGAAGGTGCCCCTCCCCAGCGGCGGATATCTTTGCATCGATGAAACCGAGGCCCTCATCGCCATCGACGTGAACACCGGCAAGAACCGCTCCGGCAAGGATCAGCCCGAGACCATCCTGGCCACCAACATGGAGGCCGTCAAGGAAATCGCCCGCCAGCTCCGTCTGCGGAACATCGGAGGGCTGGTGGTGCTGGACCTCATTGACATGCGCTCCCGCAAGGACCAGATGGCCGTCTACCGGGCCTTCAAGCAATACACCGCCGAGGATCATGCCCGCATCAAGATCTACCCCATCAGCGGATTGGGTCTCCTGGAAATGAGCCGTCAGCGGGAAAGCGAATCCCTGGAGAGCACCATCTACGAGGACTGCCCCTACTGCAAGGGGCGGGGCCTCATCAAGACCGCCACCAGCGTCTCCGTGGAAATCCAGCGGCGGCTCAATGAGCTCCTGGCCCGGAAGAAGGACGTGCAGCACTTTGTCATCACCGTCCATCCCAAGATTCTGGAGCGGCTGCGGACGGTGGACCACAAGGTCATGAACGCCATGGCGGCGGAGAACAACCGCCAGCTCACCTTCAACGCCTCTCCCGAACTCCACATCGAGGCCTTCCACATCGCCGACAAGGACACGGGAAAGGTCTTCTAGCCCTCCCCTCTCTGTGCAAATCCGCGTCGAACATCTCACCAAGCGCTACGGGGACTCCCTCGCCCTCCAGGATGTGAATCTGACTGTGGAGGACGGGGAGCTCTTCTTCCTCCTAGGCCCCTCCGGCTGCGGCAAGACCACCCTGCTGCGCACCATCGCCGGCTTCGAGACCCCCTCCCAGGGAGAAATCTACCTGGGAGGCCTTCCCCAGAAGGAGATCCCCCCCGCCCGGCGCAACGCCGCCATGGTCTTCCAGGGCTATGCCCTGTGGCCCCATCTCACCGTCCGGGAAAATGTCTCCTTCGGCCTGGAAATGAAGGGAATTTCCCGAAAGGAGCGGGAGGAGCGGGTGAACCGGACCCTGCGGGAGCTCCAGATCCTGGAGTTGGCGGAGAGGAAGCCCAATCAGCTCTCCGGGGGGCAGCAGCAGCGGGTGGCCCTGGCCAGAACTCTGGTCATCCAGCCCGGCGTCCTCCTGCTGGACGAACCCCTGGCCAACCTGGACGCCAAGCTGCGCCGGGACATGCGGCAGGAAATCCGCCGCATCTGCAAGGAAAACCACCTCACCGGAATCTATGTGACCCACGACCGGGCCGAGGCCCTCTCCATGGCCGACCGCCTGGCGGTCCTTCGGAAGGGAACGCTGGAGCAGGTGGGAACGCCCCGGGAGGTCTATCGCCGTCCCCGCACCCCTTTCGTGGCGGAGTTCATCGGGGAGACCAATCTGCGGGAGGCCACCCTCCGGGAATTCCGGAAAGACGGCGCCCTGCTGGACACCCCCCTGGGCCCCCTCTTCTCCCAATGCCTGCCCCCCGACGCCACAGTGGGCATGAAACTCACCCTCTCCCTGCGTCCCGAGGCCTTCCGACTCCTCCCCCCCCAAGACCCGCCCCAGGAAAACTCCTTTGCCGTCACCCTGAAGAGGGCCGAATATCTGGGAGAGATCTGCCAATACGAGGTTCTGGACGCCACGGGAAGCACCCTGCGTTTCGACCAATTGAACCCAGGGGATGACGGCCTTGCCCCAGGCCAGCCCCTACGCCTCGTCCTCTCTCCCCAGGATGTGGTCTCCATGAAGCCGTGAGCGACGCTTCCTCCGCCACCCCCTCCTCTCCCCCGGTCTTTCGCTCCCAGGATGTCCCCCGCACCCCTGGAGTCTATGTCTTCCGGAGCCAGGCGGGAGAGGTCATTTATGTGGGGAAGGCCCGGAATCTTCGGAACCGGATGCGTTCCTATTTCATGCCCTCCACCTACATGAAGGAGGAGCCCCGGCGGAGAGCCCTCATCCACTCCATCGCCTCCTACCAGATCTTCCCCGTGGCCACCGAGGCGGAGGCCCTCCTCCTGGAAGCCCAGTTCATCAAACAGTATTCCCCACGGTATAACGTGGATCTGCGGGATGACAAACGCTACCTCCTGGTGGCCATGAACCCTGCGGAAACCTTCCCCCACTTCACCTTCGAACGGGTGCGCAGGGACGGCAATTGCCTCTATTTCGGCCCCTTCCCCCATAGCCATGCCCTCCGGGAAACCATTCGATACCTGGAAAAACGCCTGGGACTGCGCTCCTGCCCCTGCCCGGAACCCGGCCCGGAAAACCATCGACACTGCCTCCAGGACGTGATTCGCCAATGCACCGCCCCCTGCCTGGGGGCCATCTCCCCCCAGGACTACGCCCTCCGGGTGGAAAAGGCCCTGGCGGTCCTCCGGGGAGAGGAGCCCGCCCGGGAACTCCTCCAAGAACTGGAGCAGAAGATGAAGGAAGCCGCCGGGAAGCGGGCCTACGAAGAGGCCGCCCAATGGCGGGACATGGCGGGGCATCTGCGCACCATTCTGGAGCCCACCCGGCGTTTCCTCAACCAGACCATCGCCCGGCGCACCAATCCCCAGGAAAACTCCGCCGGCATGGAGGCCCTTCGGGAAGCCCTGGACCTCCCCGTCCTCCCCCGGCACATGGAATGCTTCGATATGTCCAACATCTCCGGCACCCTGGCCGTGGGCTCCATGGTCCTCTTCCGGGACGGGCGCCCCTCCACGGGAGAATACCGGCGATACCGCATTCGGAGCCCCCAGGCCACCGACGACACCTCCTTCATGGAGGAGGTCCTCACCCGACGCTACGGACGGCTCCTCCGGGAGGGACTCCCTCTCCCGGATCTGGTGGTGCTGGACGGCGGCGTGCCCCAGGTCCACACGGGCATGCGGGTCTGGCAGGCCCTGGGTCTCCAAATTCCCTTCCTGGGATTGGCCAAGCAATTCGAGCTGGTCATCCTGCCTGACCGGGAGGCTCCCCTGGCCTTGCCCCGGGAAAATCCGGGGTTGCGCCTGCTGCAGGCCATCCGAGACGAAGCCCACCGCTGGGCCAATGGCTACAACCGGCAGCTCCGGGTGGCCCGCATCAAGGATTCGGTCCTGGAGGAAATTCCCGGCGTGGGCCCCAAGCGACGCATGGAACTCCTCCAAACCTGCGGCTCCGTCAAGCGCATCCTCCAAATGACTCCCGCCCAACTGGCCCGGAAGGTGCCAGGCCTGGGGGACAAGCTGGCAAAAACCATCCTGGAAACCCTCCAGCAACACGCCACTCCCCCCCGCCCGGGCACTTCCCGGTAATTCCCCACTCCCCCCGACTCGCCCCATGAACCAAACCTCCCCGAAAACCATCCTCCTCTATGACTGCACCCTGAGGGACGGCGCCCAGGGACCGGGGATCAATTTTTCTCTCCAGGACAAACTCCGCCTGGCCCGGGCCTTGGATGACTTCGGCATGGACTATGTGGAGGCGGGATGGCCCGGATCCAACCCCAAAGACACCGCCCTCTACCAGGAGCTGGCCTCCCATCCCCTGAAGCACGCCAAGCTGGTGGCCTTCGGCTCCACCCACCGGGTGGGGGTCCCCGCTCCCCAGGATCCCGCCATGACGGCCCTGGTGGAGTGCGGCGCCCCGGCGGTGGCCCTGGTGGGGAAATCCTCCGCCCGGCAAGCCAAGGAGGTGCTGGGCATCTCTCCCCAGGAGAATCTTCGTCTCATCCAGGAATCTGTGGCCTATCTGGTGGAGAAGGGGAAGGAGGTTTTTCTGGATGCGGAACATTTCTTTGACGGCTACCAGGATGCGCCGGAATACGCCCTGGAGGCCCTTCGCTGCGCCTGGGAAGCCGGAGCTTCCTGCCTGACCCTCTGCGACACCAACGGAGGCACCCTGCCCTATGACATCGCCCGGATCGTGACCGAGGTCCGCCAAGGCCTTCCCCCGGAGGCCCGCCTGGCCATTCACTGCCACAACGACGCCGACTGCGCCGTGGCCTGCTCCCTGGCCGCCATCCGCACCGGCTGCCAGCTGGTCCAGGGAGCCATCAACGGCTTCGGGGAACGCTGCGGAAACGCCAACCTGTGCTCCATTCTTCCCGCCTTGGCCCTGAAAATGCCGGGATACCGGGTCGGCGACGCTCTCCGAATCCAGGAACTAACCCCCCTCTCCCGACTCTTCTATGAAGTGACCCTGGTACGGGAACGCCCCCAGCAACCCTATGTGGGCACCGGCGCCTTCGCCCACAAGGCGGGACTCCATGTGGCCGCCGTGGCCAAGGCCCCCTCCCACTTCGAACAAATCCCCCCAGAAGCCGTGGGAAACCAGCGGAATATCCTCCTCTCCGAACTCTCCGGCTCCCGAAATGTGATGCTCAAGGCCAAACAGCTGGGCATCCCCCTCTCTCCCGAAGACACCCGCGCCGTCCTGAAGGAACTCAAGGCCAGAGAGGCCCAAGGCTACGCCTTCGAGGCCGCCGACGCCTCCTTCCTCCTCCTCCTCCAACGACTCCTCTCCCCCCAAAAGCCCCCCTTCGAACTGGACGGATTCCGCGTCATCATCGAAAAACGAGGCCCATCAGACAAATGCATCTCCGCCGCCACGCTGAAGGTGAAGGTCAACGGACAGGAATCCGAAATCACCGCCGCAGAGGGAGAAGGCCCTGTGGACGCCCTGGACAAGTGCCTCCGAAAAACCCTCACCACCTTCTTCCCGGAAGTCCAAAAGATGCGACTGCGGGACTTCAAGGTGCGCATCATCGACGGCTCCGTGGGCACCGCCGCCCACACCCGCGTCCTCATCGACTCCACCGACGGACAACGGGAGTGGAGCACCGTGGGACTCTCCGAAAATATCATCGAAGCCGCCTGGCAGGCCCTCCAGGACTCCGTGGAATATTTCCTGGACAAATTGCCCCAAAACCCGACGGAAAACCACTGACCACACAGAGGACAGGTCGAGAAAAA
>JAEDMH010000011.1 GCA_016303095.1 Lentisphaeria bacterium
GGGGTTTCATCCGGAGTTCCAAGGTCTCCGGGGCGGGGAGGCGATTTTTCGCCTTTCCGCCTAACAACACACTGGGAGTCTTCACTATGTATATGCCGAAATCTTTCCTCTTCACCTCCGAGGCCGTCTCCGAGGGGCATCCGGACAAGGTCTGCGACCAGATTTCCGATGCGGTTCTGGATGCGGTCCTGGCCCGGGATTCCCGGGGGCACGTCGCCTGCGAGACTCTGGCCACCACCAATTATGTGGCCCTGGCGGGAGAGGTGAGTTTTCAGGGGGAGGCGCCGGACTACGAGAAGCTGGTGCGTCAGACCGTGTCGGAGATTGGGTATGACCGTCCCGGCGAGGGCTTTCAAGCCTCCGCCTTGCAGATTGAGAACCGGCTGCACAAGCAAAGCGCAGACATCGCCCGGGGCGTGTCGGAGGACACCAGCATCACCGGGGAGCAGGGCGCAGGAGATCAGGGCATCATGTTCGGCTACGCCTGCGACGAGACTCCCGCCTATATGCCCGCCCCTCTCTACTACGCCAAGAAAATCCTCCGCCGCCTCTCCCAGCTGCGCCGCAGCCAGCCGGAATATGACTTCCTGCGGCCGGACGCCAAAAGCCAGCTGACCTTCCGCTACGAGGACGGACAGCCCACCGCCATCACCTCCCTGGTGGTCTCCCATCAGCATCAGGAAGGCACCGGCGACAAGGTGCGCCAGGCGGTTCTCCAGGTTCTCCAGGAAACCCTCCCCCAGTCCTTCCTTCGGGAGGTGGATCTCCGCCGGGTGAACCAGCGGGGCGGCCAGCTCTACATCAACCCCACGGGCAACTTTGTCATCGGGGGGCCGGACGGAGACAGCGGGGTGACGGGCCGGAAGATCATTGTGGACACCTATGGCGGGGCGGGGCGTCACGGAGGGGGCGCCTTCAGCGGCAAGGATCCCAGCAAGGTGGATCGTTCCGCCTGCTACATGCTTCGGCGCATTGCCAAGAACCTGGTGGCGGCAGGAGCGGCCCGGCGCTGCGAAATCCAGGTAGCCTACGCCATCGGCGTCACCGATCCCCTGGCCTTCAATGTGAATTTCTTCGGCACGGGAAGCGTTCCCGAGGAAAAAGTAGTGCGCCTTCTCCAGGAACGGAAGATCTTCGACTGCCGTCCCGCCCAGATTTCCCAGGAGCTGGGCTTGTTGACCCCCCAAGGCTGGAGCTATCGTCAGAGCGCCGCCTACGGTCCCTTTGGCTGGGAGGAATTCCCCTGGGAGCGTCTGGATCGTGTGGAGGCGTTGAAGGACGCCCTGGGGCTCTAAGGACCTTCGCCGCAGTTCCCCGTCCTCTCCTTCCCCGGGGGGATCTGGGCGGGCATCGTCCCCTGTCCTTCTACGCCACATCATGCCAGAGCAATTCATTCTCCATAGCGAATATCAGCCGGCGGGGGACCAGCCGGCGGCCATTGAGGCCCTGGTGAAGGGGATTCGGGAGGGGCATCTCCACTACCAGACCCTGCAAGGGGTCACGGGCAGCGGAAAGACCTTCACCATGGCCAACGTGATCCAGCGTCTGCAGATGCCCACGCTGGTCATCTCCCACAACAAGACCCTGGCGGCCCAGCTCTACAGCGAACTGAAGGCCTTCTTTCCCGAGAACGCGGTGGAGTATTTCGTCAGCTACTACGACTACTACCAGCCGGAAGCGTACATTCCCTCCACGGACACCTATATCGCCAAGGATTCCGCCATCAACGACGAGTTGGAGCGGCTGCGCCTGGCGGCCACGGGAGCCCTGCTGGAGCGGAAGGATGTGATTGTGGTGGCCTCCGTCTCCTGCATCTACGGCATGGGAGATCCGGAGGAATTCGCCTCCCTGGAGGCGAAGATCGTCATCGACCAATCCATCTCCCGGGACGACTTGCTCCGGAAGCTGGTCTCCCTCCAATACACCCGGAACGATTTGGCCCCGGGCCGGGGGCAGTTTCGGGCGGCGGGGGACACGGTGGAGGTCTATCTTTCTCACCGGGAAGACTATCTGGAAATCCAGTTCTGGGGGGATTCCATCGAGGGGATGTGCTACCGGAATGTCATGACCCACACCCTGGTGGAGAAGACTACCTCCGCCATCATCTTCCCCTGCAAGCTCTTCGTCACCAGCGAGGAGAAGATGAAGGCGGCGGTGCGGGCCATTCGGGGGGAGCTGCTGGAGCAAGTGCGGGATTTCGAGGCCCAGAACAAGCTGGTGGAGGCCCAGCGCATCCACCAACGCACCATCTACGACCTGGAGATGCTCCAGGAAGTGGGATATTGCCAGGGCATTGAAAACTACTCCCGGCATCTCTCCGCCCGGGAGCCGGGGAGCCGCCCCTTCACCCTCATCGACTACTTTCCCCCGGAGGGATTCCTCACCCTCATCGACGAATCCCATGTCACCCTCCCCCAGCTCCATGCCATGCAAAATGCGGATCGGAACCGGAAGAAGGTCTTGGTGGAGAACGGCTTCCGTCTACCCTCCGCCTTGGACAACCGCCCCCTGACCTACGAGGAGTTCCGCTCCCTTCAAAAGAATGTCATCTTCGTCTCCGCCACCCCGGGCAGCTACGAACTCTCCTTGACCCAGCCAGTGAAGCAGATCATCCGCCCCACCGGACTCCTGGATCCCCAGGTGGAGGTGCGGCCTCTGACGGGGCAGGTGGACGATGCCATTGAGGAGATTCGCCGGATGACGGAGAAGAAGGAGCGGGTCTTGGTGACCACCCTGACCAAGCGGATGGCGGAGGAGCTCTCCGAATATTTGCGGAAGGTAGGCATCGAGAGCCGGTATTTGCATTCGGATTTGGATGCCCTGGAGCGGGTGGAGATCATCCGGGGACTCCGGGCGGGAGAGTTCGACTGCCTGGTGGGCATTAACCTTCTCCGAGAGGGTCTGGATTTGCCGGAGGTGGCCTTGGTGATGGTGATGGATGCGGACAAGGAGGGGTTCCTGCGCAGCGCCTCCAGCCTGATTCAGACGGCGGGGCGGGCTGCCCGCAATGCGGAGGGGCGGGTCATTCTCTATGCGGATGTCCTCACGGATTCCATCCGGTTCCTGCTGGAGGAAACGGAGCAGCGCAGGAAGAAACAGATGGCCTTCAACCAGGAACACGGCATCACCCCCAAAACCATCCATCGGGCCGTGCAAGCCAGCCTCCATCTGGCGGAGGAGGCCAAGGAGAAGGTGGCCAGTGTCCTGCGGAAGCCAGGCCAGATGGTTTCGGAGGAGGAGGCGGAATACGAATACGACCTCACGGAGGCCAAACGGCAGATCGAGGAGGAGATGCAGAAAGCGGCCGACGCCCTGGAGTTCGAGCGGGCCGCCATGCTTCGGGATCAACTCTACGAGCTGGAAAAGGGAAAGAAGCCCAAGCATGCCCCCGTTTCCCCCACGCCCTCCCTCCCCAAGGGGAAGAAGAAGGGCGGAAGTCACCGGGAAAAATAGGGAATCCCCCGGCGACGGAATCCCCAGCCTCTCAGCTCTTCAGCAGCAGGGGGAAGATATCGCTGATGAGCACCACCGCCAAAAGGGCCAGCCCCAGAGTGGCATACCAAGTACGGGTGCGCTTCTCTCCCAGGAATAGGGTGGAGAGAATAGCGGTGGAGAACATGGACATGGAGTAGGTCAAGGCGAAGACCACGGCGGCGGGCGCCTCCACCACGATGCACAGCTGGAGGAAGAAGCTGGCCACCGTGGGGACGGTGGCCAAGGCGCATCCCCAGGCCCCCAGAGGAGTGATGTTCCACTCCCGTTTTGCGGAGACGTGGCAAGCGCAGGTCACCATCATGGTGAAATAGACCAGGCACATGAAGATGTTTCCCGTGGCGTCCATGAGCACCTTCTCCGGCGCTCCGGGGGTGGGCAGATGGGAGCCCCATTTCATGCAGACGAAGAGTCCGCCGAAGAGCAGAGGCAGGGCGATGAGGGTGACCAGCATGGTGCCCACGGGAGGACGCCCCCTCCCCTGCTCCTGGGACTTCTCCCCCTCCTCCTCGCTCCCGGCAAAGGAGGCCACCACAATGGCGCCCAGAAGGGCCACCAGCCCCGCCCAGCGCCAGAGGGACATGGGTTCGTCATAGGCGAGCCAGGCGAAAAGGAGTCCCGGCATGAACTCCAGGCTGGCCGCGCACCACACCAAGGAGAGGGGCGTTTTTTTCAAGGCCAAGGCGAAGACCACCAAAGCCAGATACTGGGAGAATCCGGAGGCCAGAGCCAGGGAAGTGACTTGCCAGGAGAAGAGCGTCCACTCCCCCAGAAGACAAGCTCGCGCCCCGAAGAAGAGTGCGCCGAAGAAGGAGATGACGGCGGCGGTTTGCAGAGTGGAGACCTTCCCCATGTTGGAGACCTTGTAGCCTACTCCTCCCAGACCCCCGCAAAAGCCGCTGGCCAAAGCAATGAGAACCGATTCCATAAATGTGGTATTCCCCTTGTCAGATGAATGTTGTCAGGCAGTCGAACGGGGAACTACGCCTCGTCCTTTCCCTCCAGGGATTGAATGAACTGCTGGGCCGTGCGGCCGGAAAAGCCGCCGTGCTGGATTTCCCATTGGGTGGCCAGGGTCAACCGCTGGGGGGTCAATTCGATGCCATTCCGCTGGGCAATGGCCTGGAGAATGGCCTCGTACTCCTTCTTGGAAGGATTGCCGTAGAGGATGGCTAAGCCAAAGCGTTCCGCCAGAGAGAGTTTTTCCTCCATGGTATCGGAGCGGTGGATGTCGCCGTCGTGCTCCATATCCTCCCGGTCGGACCACTTTTCCCGCACCAGATGACGGCGGTTGCTGGTGGCATAGACCAGAAGATTTTCCGGCTTGCTTTCCACGCCGCCCTCGATGACGGCCTTGAGATACTTGTATTCCACCTCGTTCTCCTCGAAGGAGAGATCGTCCATCACCAGAATGAACCGGTAGCGCCGGTTCTTGATCCGCGCCACCAGTTCGGGAAGCTCCCGGAACTGGTGCTTGTAAATCTCGATCATCCGGAGACCATACTCCCCGTAGTCGTGGGCCAAGGCCTTGACGCTGGTGGATTTTCCGGTGCCGCTGTCGCCATAGAGGAGGACATTGTTGGCCCGCTTTCCCGCCAGGAAGGCCAGGGTGTTTTCCCGGAGGAGGGATTTTTGGCGTTCATAGCCCACCAGGCCATCCAGTCCCAGGGCATCCAGGTTGTTCACCGGGAGGAACTCCAGGGGGGCGTCCCCGGCCTTGCGCAGCCGGAAGGCGTGATTGAAGGCGAACTCTCCCACGCCGTGCTGGCGGTAGAAGTCGGTGACCACATGGAAGAAGGCGCCGGGAGTAGCGCACTTCTCCAGAGCCTGGCTCAAAGCCTGGATGCGCTGGCTGACGCCCCGGTTGTAGGCACCCTCCCGCTTGGGAATGGCCCGATACTCCTCCAAGATGGAAAAACACTCCACCCCCAGAGCCGCCTCCAAGTTGGAGAAGTCGTAGGAGAAGAGCTTTTGGAAGAGCTCGAAGTCATGGACCGCGAAGAGATTGACGCTGGCCTCCGGGGTGGCCCCCACCCGTTCGCAGGTGAGGGAGAAGGGATTTTCGTCGGTGGCCACCAGATAGGCGATGTAGTTGTGCCAGAGATTCTTGTCGAATCCGCAGAGGGTAGCCAGCTCCAGGAGGCGCCGCACCTGGTCGTAGAAGCGGCGCTGGAGAGGCGCCCGGTCCCCGTCCTCCGGGAGGCGCTGGGCCAGATCGTCGATGTCGGCGAGTTCCGCCAGGATGGTGCCCCTCTGGGCCACAGTGCCATAGAGGAGGAGTTGGCTGGTGAGCTGTCGCATGGGGAGGCAGAGGAGAGGCTTATTGGAGGATGGCGCCCTTGTCGGCGGAGGAGACCAATTTGGCGTAGCGAGCCAGATAGCCGGTGGTGACTTTGGGGGCGGGGGCCTTCCAGGCCTGACGGCGCCGTTCCCATTCCTCCGGGGCGACCTTCAAGGTGATGCTATGGCCGGGAATGTCAATCTCCACCAGGTCTCCCTCCTGCACCAGGGCGATGGGACCGCCGGCGGCGGCCTCGGGACTCACATGGCCAATGGCGGCCCCCCGGGTGGCGCCAGAGAAGCGTCCGTCGGTGATGAGGGCCACAGAGGCGCCCAGGCCCATGCCGCAGATGGCGCTGGTGGGATAGAGCATCTCCCGCATGCCGGGGCCTCCCTTGGGGCCTTCGTAGCGGATGACCACCACATCCCCGGCCTGAATCTTGCCTCCGTAGATGGCGGCCAGGGCCTCTTCTTCGCTGTCAAAGACCCGGGCGGGACCGGTATGGCGCATCATCTCGGGGGCCACGGCGGCCTGCTTCACCACGCAGCCGTCGGGGGCTAGATTGCCTTTCAGCACGGCAATGCCGCCGTTGGCCAGGAAGGGCTTCTCCAAGGGACGGATCACCTCCGGATTCCGCACAGAGACTCCCTGGAGATTCTCCGCCAAGGTGGCGCCAGTGCAGGTCAGCACCGAGGTGTCCACCAAAGCCTTCCGGGAGAGTTCTTTCATGACGGCGGGAACGCCGCCGGCCAGATCCAAATCCTCCACATAGGCATCTCCCGCAGGAGCCAGATGGCAGAGATTGGGGGTGCGGGAACTGATTTCGTTCACCGTCTCCAGGGTGATGGTGACCCCCGCTTCCCGGGCGATGGCGGGCAGGTGGAGCATGGTGTTGGTGGAGCCCCCCAGGGCCATGTCCACCGCCTCCGCATTGTGGAAGGCCTGCTCGGTCATAATCTGACGAGGCCGAATTCCCTTGCGCACCAGCTCCATGATCTGCATGCCGGTCTGTTTGGCCAGACGGATGCGGGCGGAATAGGGGGCGGGAATGGTGCCGTTTCCGGGGAGGGCCATGCCCAGGGCCTCGCAGAGGCAGTTCATGGTGTTGGCGGTGTACATGCCGGAGCAGGAGCCGCAGGAGGGGCAGGAGCGCTCCTCGGAATCCCGGAGGCCGTCCTCGTCCAGCTTGCCGGCGTGATAGGCGCCCACGGCCTCGAAGAGGGTGGAGAGGCATCCCCGGCGTCCATCGGGGAAGTGTCCCGCCAGCATGGGGCCGCCGGAGCAGACGATGGCGGGAATATTCAGGCGTGCGGCGGCCATGAGGAGGCCGGGCACATTCTTGTCGCAATTGGGGATCATCACCAGGCCATCGAACTGGTGGGCCATGACCATGGCCTCGGTGGAATCGGCAATGAGATCCCGGGTGACCAGGGAATATTTCATGCCCACATGCCCCATGGCGATGCCGTCGCAGACGGCGATGGCCGGGAAGACAATGGGAGTTCCGCCGGCAGCCAGCACCCCGGCCTTCACGGCCTCGGCCAGCTTGTCCAAATGCATGTGTCCGGGAACGATCTCATTCCAGGAGCAGACCACGCCGATGAGGGGACGCTCCACCTCCTGGCGGGTCATGCCCAGAGCATAGAGAAGACTGCGGTTCGGGGCGCGTCCGGCGCCTGCCTTCATGATATCAGACAACATGGGCGGAATTTTTCCAAAGGGAAAAGGGAAAGGGGAAGAGGCGGCGCATGGCCCGCCTCCTTCCCAGGATGGGAAAATCTATGGGGATTCCCCTTCCTCCCCTGCCACCCCCTCCGGGGAGAAGGCCTTCTGGCCTTCGTCGGAGGGACAGCAAGAGGGCGGAAGGGGATGGGGATGGGGATGGGGAGAGACGGCTCTACTTGGAGGCGTTGTCCAGATCCTGGTCGTTCTTCCACAGCATCTTTTCCCGCAGCTCCTTGCCCACGATTTCCATGGGATGCTTGGAGAGATTGTGGCGCATGCTGTTGAAGAAGGTGCGGCCATTCTTGTTCTCGGCGATCCAGCGCCCGGCAAAGGTGCCATTCTGGATGTCCTTGAGGACGGCCCGCATGTTGGCCTTCACGGTCTCGGGATCCAGCACCCGGGGACCAGAGACGTACTCTCCGTACTCGGCGGTGTCGGAGATGGAGTAGTTCATGGCCGCCACTCCGCCCTTGTTGATCAGGTCCACAATGAGCTTCATCTCATGGATGCACTCGAAGTAGGCATTCTCGGGCTGATAGCCGGCCTCCACCAGGACCTCGAAGCCGCAACGCATCAGATCCACCACGCCGCCGCACAGCACGCACTGCTCGCCGAAGAGGTCGGTCTCGGTTTCCTCATACATGGTGGTCTCCATCACACCGGCCCGGGCGCCGCCAATGCCGGCGATGTAGGCCAGGGCGATGTCCAGGGCCTTGCCCGTGGCATTCTGCTCCACAGCCACCAGGCAGGGCACCCCCTTGCCCGCCACGAACTGGCTCCGCACGGTGTGGCCGGGGCCTTTGGGGGCGGCCATGAAGACATCGATGTCCGGCCGGGGCACGATCTGCTGATAGCGGATGTTGAAGCCATGGGCGAAGGCCACGGCGTTTCCGGCCTCCAGATTGGGGGCGATGGACTTCTTGTAGACGTCGGCGGCCACTTCATCGTTCACCAGGATCATGACGATGTCCGCCCACTTGGCGGCCTCTTCCACGGACATCACCTTCAGTCCGGCGGCCTCGGCCTTGGGGATGGACTTGCTGCCGGGACGCAGCCCCACCGCCACATCCTGTCCGGAATCCTTCAGGTTCATGGCATGGGCGTGGCCCTGGGAGCCGTAGCCGATGATGGCAATCTTCTTGCCCTGCAGATTGTTGATGTCACAATCCTTCTCGTAGTACATTTTCGCCATTTTGGGTTTCTCCTTGTTGTTTTGGGGGAGGTTTGGGGGATTCTCTTCCCCGCCCTTCTGGGCATCCGGAAGGGGGATCCAGGGGCGGGGCATCAGGGAATTTCTAAAACACTAAATGACTCATAGAGAAAGAGTTACAGGAGATTTTTCCCGTAGTCGAACTCTCCTTTCATCTTGGTCTGGTCGGAGATGGTGCCCTTGCCCCGCTCCAGGGCCACGGTGCCCGTGCGGGCCAATTCCAGGATGCCGAACTCCTCCAGCATCCTCTGGAGCCCCTGGGCCTTGTCGTCGTCGCCGATGACGGCCAGGGTGAGGCACTGGGGATACATGTCCACCACAGAGGCCCGGAAGACCTCCGCCACCTCCAGAATCTTGGTTTGGGCTGCGCTGGAAGGCACCCGCACCTTCACCAGCATCAATTCCCGGCGGAGGTTGGGACGTTCTGTGAGATCGGTGACGGAGTGGACGGGGATTTGCTTCCGGAGCTGGTTGCACAGGAGGCGGGCCCGGGCGTCGTCCGTGGTGATTTCGATGGTGATGCGGGAGACGGAGGGGTCGTCGGTGGGGCCCACGGCCAGGGAGTCGATGTTGTATCCCTTGCGGGAGAAGAGCCGGGTCACCTGGCTGAGGACGCCGGCGGCGTTGTCCACCAGCACGGCCAAGGTATGGAGTTTCTGGGGTTCTTGCATCATGGCTGTTCCTCTCCTCTGGTTAGTCCACCAGGAAATCCGTGATCTTCCGTCCCGCCGCCACCATGGGACGCACCATTTCATCTTTTTGGATGGCGCAATCGATGACAAATCCCTTCTGGCTCTCCAGAGCCTCCTTCAGGGCCTGCTCCAACTGCTCCACGGTGCGGACGCGGCGCCCCTCCAGCCCGTAGGCCTGGGCCAGGAGGACGAAATCCGGGCCGCGGTGATCCAAGTCGGTCTGGCTGTAGCGTTTCTTGTAGCAGAGAGTCTGCCACTGGCGCACCATGCCCAGGGTCTGGTTGTTGAAAATGATGGTGATGATGGGGAGGTGGTAGAAGGCCTCGGTGGCCAGCTCGTTGCAGTTCATGCGGAAGCTGCCGTCGCCGGTCACGTGGATGACGGCCTTGTCGGGATGGGAAACCTTGGCGCCGATGGCGGCCCCCAGGCCGAAGCCCATGGTGCCGAAGCCGCCGCTGGTGAGGAGTTGTCCCGGGTAGTCGAAGAGGAAGTTTTGGATGCACCACATTTGGTGCTGTCCCACATCGGTGGCCACGATGGTATCCTGGGGAAGGATTCTTTTGATGGCGCCGCAGACCTGTTTGGGGTTGAGGGTGTCCCCGGAGATGGGATATTGGGGTTGTCGGGGATAGGAGAAGACCTTTTCCTTCCATTGGGGATGGCTGCCCTGCTCCACCCGTTCCAGGAGGCAAGCCAGCACCCGCCGGGCGTCGCCGATGATGTGGTGGGTGGTGGGCACGTTCTTGTCGATTTCGGAGCGGTCGATGTCAATTTGGACCACCTTGGCCTGTCGGGCGAAGGAAGCCGGATCCAGGGCCACCCGGTCGGAGAAGCGGCATCCCACGGCGATGAGGAGATCGCAGTTGGCCACGGCGATATTGGAGGCCTGGGAGCCGTGCATGCCCACCATGCCGGTGGAGAGGGGATGCTTTCCGGGGATTCCTCCGCAGCCCATGATGGTGAAGGCGGAGGGGGCGTCCAGGCGTTCGGCGAATTCCACATATTCCTTCTGGGCCCGGGAGAGGACCACGCCGCCGCCGCAGATCAGGAAGGGGCGCTGGGCTTCCCGGATCATCCGGGCCAGAATGTCCAGATCCTCCTGGTCGGGTTCCGGGGGGCGGAAATTCTGGCTGGCTCGGTGGATCAGAGCGGCCAGTCCTCCGTGGGTCACATGCTGTTCCCGGGGAAGAGGAGTGTATTCCGTTTCCGCGGCGGTGGCGTCTTTCTGGATGTCCACCAGAACGGGGCCGGGGCGTCCGCTGCCGGCGATGGCAAAGGCCTGGCGGAGGGTGTCGGCCAGCTCCTCCACCCGGCGCACCAGGAAGGCGCTTTTGGTGATGGGCATGGCGATGCCCGTCATGTCCACTTCCTGGAAGGAGTCCTTTCCGATGAGGGAGCCCACCACATTGCAGGTGATGAAGACCACGGGGGAGGAGTCCAGATAGGCGGTGGCGATGCCGGTGGTGAGATTGGCGGCGCCAGGGCCGCTGGTGGCCATGCAGACCCCCACCCGCCCCGTGCTGCGGGCATATCCGTCGGCGGCGTGAGCCGCTCCCTGCTCGTGGCTGGTGAGAATGTGCCGGATCCGATCCTGGTAGTCCACCAGTTCGTCATAGACATTGAGAATGGTTCCGCCGGGATATCCGAAGACGGTGTCCACCCCCTGTTCCAGGAGACATTCCACCAAGATTTTCGCGCCAGTGCATTTCATAGGAAAAGGGATCCAGAGAGTTCGTTTGGGAAATGTGGTTCCGGCGGTCTTTCTGGAGAAAGTCGGCCGCCGAATACGGAAAAAGCCCCACAGTCTCGCATGGACCGAAGGGCTTTGGAAGTTCCGCGGCCGGGAGGCCGACGAATCTGGAATGGGGCAATTTCCTTTTCTGGGGGAGACGCTTCAGTCACATGCCAAAAGTTTTCCTTTTCGCGTTGCCGGAGAGCGTCTGACGCCATCCTGCAACGCTATCTAACCGCGACGGTAAGTCGGAAGGCCATGGAATTGGCAGAAGCAGAATTCATGAAAAAGGGGAAAAGTGTGGGGGGGAAGTGCGCCGGGCAAAGAGCACCGGCTCCTAGGGAAGCACCCCCGTTTTTGGAGAAACGGGGGTACTATAGCCATATTTTTCCTGTTTTCCACCCAGGAAATCCAGATTTTCGGGGGAGTTCCCGGGTGGTTGGGGAGGGGTTATTCCTGGTCCAATCCGCCCTTGATGCGGTTCCAGTATTTCAGGTGGCGGGCTTCCTGTTCCGGAGAGAGTTCAGGCATGAACTCGGAGTTGGCCAGGACTTCCTTGGGGATGATGAAATTGCCGCTGGCCACCACTTCCGGATCCATCAGCTCCACCGCCCGGTAGTTGGGGCAGTAGGTATGGATGTCCAGGATGTTCTGGGCGGCGTTTTCGGGATCGTGGAGGAAATTGATGAGCTTGTAGGCCAATTCGGGATTGGGGGCGCTGTTGGGCACCACCAGGGTGTCGCAGCTCATGTGGCATCCCTCCTTGGGCATGACGAATCCCAAGGTGTCCGGCTGCTCGTCCACGGCCTGGGCCAAGTCGCTGAAGTAGCCCATCACCACCAGGAACTCGCCGGCGGAAAGACCGTTCTTGTATTGCTCGTTCTCGAACTTGATGACATTCTTCCGCCATTGGAGACCCAGCTTCACCACCTCCTCCATGCGGGCGTCGCCCTCCACGGGGTCGTCCAACTCGGCGGCGGTGTAGCCCAGATAGCGTCCCAGGGCGCCCATGACCTCGGTGTAGTCGTCCAGCAGGGTCATGCGTCCGGCCAGCTGGGGATTTTCGAAGATGCTCCAGGAGGGCTGGAAGTCGGGAAGGCGTTTCTTGTTGTATCCCAGTCCGGTGTAGCTCATGAAGTAGGGCACGCAATAATCCAGGAGCTGGGGATTCATCATGGCGACCACCTCCGGATCCAGATATTTCAGATTGGGGAGGAGGGATTTGTCCAACTTGCGGATCATACCTTCGTTCACCATCTTGCCAATGAAATAATGGGTGGGCACGATGATGTCGTACCCGGTGCCGCCGGCTTGAAGCTTAGCGAACATCATCTCATTGGAATCGAAGATATCCATCTTGATGACGCAGTCATTTTCCTTTTCGAAGCGCTCCACCAGCTCCGGGGAGAAGTAGTCCGCCCAGGTGTAGATGTGGAGGACCTGTTTACGTCCGCAGCCGGTGAGAGCCACGGACGCAAGGACAAGAACGAGGAGGGCGAGGAGGGAGTGTTTTGGTTTCATGGTGTGGATATTCCCAAGGGGATGGGGTTGCTTGATGCCGGAACCCCCGGCAGACTCCCGCAGAAGGGCATAGGGACCCCTCCAGGGAGAATGGGAGCTTGAGCCTTTCCAGGAGGGCGGAGGGGTTGTTCTTTCTTTTTCTCCCCTCTTTCCTCCCCTCATGGGTCAGGAAAGGCCGCCCGTGATCTCCAGGACGGAGCCGGTGACATACCCGGCCTGGGGACCCAGAAGATAAAGCACGCCGCAGGCCACTTCCTCCGGGCGTCCGAAACGCCGGCAGGGCACCAGGCGGGTGTATTCCTTCTTTTGGTCATCCGTCAAGCCACCAATGAAATCCGTGTCAATAAAGCCCGGGGAGACGCAGTTGCAGGTGATTCCCCGGGAGGCCACTTCCTTGGCTAGAGAGCGGCACATCCCCACCAGTCCCGCCTTGGAGGCGGCATAATTGGATTGTCCCTGCCATCCCAGGCGTCCCATGGGGGAGGTGAGGAACACCAGGCGTCCGCTGCGTCGGGGGAGCATGCGCAGCAGAGCCTGCTTGGCCATGTGAAAGGCGCCGTCCAGGTTCACGGACAGGACCCGTCGCCAGGATTCCTCGGGGAGCATGGCCGCCACCCCGTCCTGCCGGATCCCGGCGCAATTCACCAGGAAATCCAGGGCATATTCCTGTTGGTCCAGGCGTTGAAAGAGGGCTTCCACGGCCTGGGGAGAGGCCACGTCGCAGGCCTCCAGCTGGCACAGGGCGGCCTCCTGGGGAGACAGGGAGTCCCGGAAGGCCTGGGCGGCCTCCTGGTTGCCTCCGAAGACGGCCGTCACCCGGCACCCCCGTTGGAGCAAGGCGCGGCTGATGGCCGCCCCGATGCCCCGAGTGCCCCCCGTGACCACCGCGCTCCTGCCCTGGAACTCCTGGTTCTCCATGCCTTTCTTTTCCCCCCTTCTAGCCCTTCTTCAGGATCTTCGCCCAGGAATCTTTCAGGGAGACCGTCTTGTTGAAGACCGGCGCCTCGGGGCGATGATCCCGCCAGTCGGTGACGAAATATCCCAGGCGTTCGAATTGGACCCGGCTTTCCGGAGGCAGCTGGGCCAGGCCCGCCTCCAGGCGGCATCCTTCCAGCACCCTCAGGGAATCGGGGTTGAGATTCTCCAGGAAGTCGTGGCCTTCCTCCACCGCATCGGGCTCCGGGGTCTTGAAGAGGCGGTCATATTCCCGGACAGTGGCGGAGACGGCGTGGGTGTCCTCCACCCAGTGGATGGTGCCCTTCACCTTGCGGCCATCGGGGGCGTTGCCGCCCCGGGTCTCGGGATCGTAGGTGCACAGCAGTTCCGTGACCTTGCCCTCGGCATCCTTCACCACTTCCTGGCAGCGGAGGAAATAGCCCCAGCGGAGGCGCACCTCCCGTCCCGGCGCCAGACGGAAGTATTTCGGGGGAGGATTTTCCTGGAAGTCCTCCTGCTCAATGACCAGATGGCGTCCGAAGGGGATCTTCCGGGTGCCCGCTTCCGGCTTTTCCGGATTGTTCACGGCTTCCAGCCACTCCACCTGTCCCTCGGGATAGTTCACCACGGTGACTTTCAGGGGATGGAGCACCGCCATATACCGGGGAGCCTCGTGGTTCAGCTCCTCCCGCAGGGTGTTCTCCAGAACGCCCATGTCCGTGACCCCGTTGAACTTGGTGATGCCCACGGCGGCCACGAAATTCCGGATGCTGGAGGGGGTGTATCCCCGGCGCCGGAATCCCCGCACGGTGGGCATCCGGGGATCGTCCCATCCGGCCACATGGCCTTCCTGGACCAGGCGGAGGAGCTTGCGCTTGGACATGACGGTGTAGGTCAGGTTCAGGCGGCTGAACTCGATCTGCCGGGGTTTCCGGGGGATGGGGAGGGGTTCCAGGAACCAGTTGTAGAGGGGGCGGTGAATCTCGAACTCCAGGGTGCACAGGGAGTGGGTCACCTCTTCCAGGGAATCCTCCAGGCCATGGGCCCAGTCATACATGGGATAGATGCACCACTGGTCCCCCGTGCGCTCGTGGCTTTCGTGGAGGATGCGATACATCACCGGATCCCGGAAATTGATATTGGGATGGGACATGTCGATTTTGGCCCGGAGGACCTTGGCCCCATTGGGGAACTCCCCGTTCTTCATCCGCTGGAAGAGATCCAGATTCTCCTCCACGGAGCGCTCGCGCCAGGGGGAGTTCACCCCAGGCTGAAAGGGGGTGCCCCGGGTGGCCCGGATCTCCTCCGCGCTCTGGTCGTCCACGTAGGCCAGCCCCTTCTGAATCATCAGAAGGGCAAATTCATACATCTTGGGAAAGTAGTCCGAGGCGAACTTCACCTCCCCGTCCCACTGATATCCCAGCCAGGCAATGTCCTCCTGGATGGAATCGTAATACTCCCGATCCTCCTTCCCCGGATTGGTGTCGTCCATCCGCAAATTGCATTTTCCCCCAAATTCCTGGGCCACCCCGAAATCCAGGCAAATGGCCTTGGCATGGCCAATGTGCAGATATCCGTTGGGCTCCGGAGGAAAGCGGGTGCGAATCTCCTCGGGACGGTACTTCCCGGTGGCCAAATCCTGGCGGACGATTTCCCGGATGAAGTCGGTGGGGGCCGTCTCCGCCGGGGCGGCGGCCGGAAGCGTGTCGCGTGTGTCTTCCATAAGAAAGCAGGAGAAAAGGAGCAGAAGAGACAGACAAGGAAAAAGGGCTTCCCGGAGGAATGCGGAAAAAACGGGATAATATACCCCCCCGCCATCCCCCTATGCCCTTGACACCCCCTTTTTCTCCTTCCCGGAGACAGGAAGTTTTTGTTTATTTATAAGTCATTGAATATAAGATAGTTATAAATACAAACAAAAATCCCTCCCCTGTGGATGGGGAGGGAGGCCGGCAATCTCGGGGGTTCGGGAGGGTGGCGTTACTTTTTCTGGAGATAGTCGTTGATGGCGGCGGCGGCCCGTCGGCCTTCTCCCATGGCCAGGATGACGGTGGCGGCGCCCAGGACAATGTCTCCGCCGGCGAAGACGCCGGGAAGGGAGGTGGCATTGGTGTCGGGATCCACCACGATATTGCCCTTGGCATTCACCTCCAGGCCCGGGGTAGTGGAGGGCACCAGAGGATTGGAGCCGTTGCCCACGGCCACCACCACGGTATCCACATCCAAGGTGAATTCGCTGCCGGGGATGGCCACGGGGGAGCGGCGTCCGGAGGCATCCGGCTCTCCCAGTTCGTAGCGGAGGCATTCCAGGCCGCAGACCTTTCCGTCCTTGTCTCCCAGGATGCGTTTAGCGTTCTGCAGCACCAGGAACTCCACGCCCTCTTCCTGAGCATGGTGGACTTCCTCCCGCCGGGCGGGCATTTCCGCCAGGGAGCGCCGGTAGATGAGGTACACCTTTTCGGCGCCCAGGCGGAGGGCCATGCGGCTGGCGTCCATGGCCACATTGCCGCCGCCCAGCACCGCCACCCGCTTTCCATGCCAGAAGGGGGTGTCCGCCTGGCCCTCCAGGTAGGCCTTCATCAGATTGGCCCGGGTGAGATATTCGTTGGCGCTGAAGACGCCGATCAGATCCTCGCCGGGAATGTTCATGAACTTGGGCAAGCCCGCCCCCACGCCGATGAAGACGGCGTCAAAGCCATCCTTCTCCAGAAGATCCTTCAGCTTCCGGGTGCGCCCCACCACAAAGTTGGTCTCCAGGCGCACGCCCATCCGGCGCAAGCCGTCAATCTCTGCCCGCACAATGGCCTTGGGCAGACGGAACTCCGGGATGCCATACACCAGAACGCCTCCCAGCTGATGGAAGGCCTCGTAGACCGTCACGGCATGGCCGGCCCGGGCGCAGTCCGCCGCCACGGTGATGGAGGCGGGACCGGAGCCGATGACCGCCACCCGCTTTCCCGTGGCCGGCGCACAGGCGGTCTCCTGGCCAGAGACATCTCCTGTCTCCCGGGCCAGATCCGCACAGAAGCGCTCCACCCGGCCAATGGCCACCGCCCCGTCCACGGTCTTCAACACCTTGCCCATGGTGCAGTTCTTCTGGCACTGCTTCTCCTGGGGGCACACCCGCCCGCACACCGCCGGCAGCAGAGAACTCTTCCGGATGATCTTCAAAGCGCCGGGAAAGTCTCCCTGGGCGGCCAAGCCCAAGAATCCGGGAATGTCAATGGAGACAGGACATCCCTGGACGCAGGGACGGGTGGGACATTGGAGGCAGCGGGAGGCCTCCAGGCGCGCCTGTTCCGGGGTATATCCCAGGGCCACCTCCTTCATGTTGCGGGCCCGGATCGCCGGAGGCTGCTCCGGCATGGCCTGGGGCGGGATCGCCATTTTCTCCTTGGGTGTCATTTCGTGAAAATTCCTGCTTGGCAAACATGGGCACGGCCTTCGGCTTCCTGGGGACGGAAGGAGGAGGCGCGGCGAATCATTTGGTCCCACTCCACCTGGTGGGCATCGAACTCCGGCCCGTCCACGCAGACGAACCGGGTCTTTCCCCCCACGGTGACCCGGCATCCGCCGCACATTCCCGTGCCATCGATCATGATGGTGTTCAGGGAAGCCACGGTCTTGACCTGGAAGGGCAGCGTGGTGAGGGCGCAGAATTTCATCATCACCGGCGGCCCGATGACGATCACTTCATCCACCTCCCCTGCCTGGCAAAGCTCCTTCAGGGGTTCGGTGACCAGCCCTTTCCGTCCGGAGGAGCCGTCATCGGTGATGAGAATCAAGCGGTCGCCGGCGATCTGCCGCATTTCCTCCTCCATGACGAAGAGGTCCTTGTTCCGGGCTCCCATGATGATGGTGACTTGGTTGCCAGCGGCCTTCAAGGCCTGGGCAATGGGATGGAGGGGAGCCACGCCAATGCCGCCTCCCACGCACACCACCCGGCCAGGCTTCTCCCCGTTCTCCCCCCGGATCTCCGTGGGACGGCCCAGGGGGCCCAGAAGGGCGGGAATCTCCTGGCCTTCCTCCAGGGAGGCCAGACGCATGGTGGAGGCCCCCACGCTCTGGAAAATCAGGGTGATGGAGCCTTTCTCCGCATCGGCGTCCGCAATGGTCAGGGGAATCCGCTCCCCCAACTCCTGATCGACCATGAGGATGATGAACTGCCCGGCCCGGCGCTCCCGGGCGATGAGGGGAGCCTCCACGTCCATGCGGTAGACGTTTTCCGAGAGGCGCTGTTTTCGTAGAATCTTGTGCATAGGCTCCTAATATAAGAGACGCCACCGGCGACGGAAGCCCCCTGTCCCCCTCCCCGCAAAAGCCTTCCCCCGAAACACGGGGGACTTTCCCAGGGGGAGGGCAATCCAGGAGATTTCCGGCGACGGTGGTCTGGAGAGGGAGGAGAGGGGAATCCAGAAGAAGGGCGATAGACACCCCTCCCCTCCCGGAGGCCAGAGCGCTCCTTACACGCCCTGGGCCAGCATGGCGTCGGCCACCTTGGTGAAGCCGGCGATGTTGGCGCCCATCACATAGTTGCCGGTGTGGCCGTATTTGGCCGCCGCCTGGTAGGCGTTGTCATGGATGGCGGCCATGATCTTCTTCAGGCGGCTGTCCACTTCCTCGCTGGTCCAGGAGAGGCGCTCGGAGTTCTGGGTCATCTCCAGACCGCTGGTGGCCACGCCGCCGGCGTTGGCCGCCTTGCCGGGAGCATAGAGAATCTTGGCCTGGAGGAAGGCCTCCACGGCCTCGGGGGTGGAGGGCATGTTGGCTCCCTCGGCCACCAGAGTGCAGCCATGGGAGAGGAGGTAGGCGGCATCCTGTCCGTCCAGCTCGTTCTGGCGGCTGCAGGGGAAGGCGCAGTCCACCTTTTCCACCACCTGCCAGGGACGGGCCTGGGGGAAGAAGGCGGCGCCGGCAATCTCCTTCACCACTTCGCTGAGCTCGCCCCGGCGGACATTCTTCAACTCCATGATCATGGATAGATTTTCGGGGGTGATGCCCTCCTTCACGTAGAGAGCGCCGGAGCGGTCGGAGAGGGTCACCACCTTGGCGCCCAGCTGCATCAGCTTCTTGGCGGCAAAGCTGGCCACGTTGCCGGCGCCGGAGATGGCGCAGACCTTGCCCTCGAAATTCTGCTTCTGCACCGCCAGCATGTTCTCGGCAAAATACACCGCCCCGTAGCCCGTGGCCTCGGGACGGATCAGGGAGCCGCCAAAGGAAAGCCCCTTGCCCGTGAGCACTCCCGTCCAGTCATTGCGGATGCGACGATAGGCCCCGTAGAGATAGCCGATCTCCCGGCCGCCCACGTTCATGTCGCCGGCGGGCACGTCCGTGTCCGGGCCAATGTGGCGGAACAGCTCGGTCATGAAGCTCTGGCAGAAGCGCATCACTTCCATGTCGCTGCAGCGCTTGCCGGGAGTGTGGGGGCTCTGCTTGGGGTTGAAGTCGCTTCCCCCCTTGCCGCCGCCCATGGGCAGAGTGGTGAGGGAGTTCTTGAAGACCTGCTCAAAGCCCAGGAACTTCAGCACAGAAAGATTCACCGTGGGGTCAAAACGGAGACCGCCCTTGAAGGGACCAATGGCGGAGTTGAACTGCACCCGGTACCCCCGGTTCACCCGCACCGCCCCCGTGTCGTCCACCCAAGGCACCCGGAAGAGGATGGTGCGCTCCGGCTCCACCAGACGCTCCAACACCGCATAGCGCTGATAGTCAGGATTGGCGTCAATCACCGGAGCCAGAGTGGTCAGCACCTCCTCCACCGCCTGCAAAAACTCAGGCTGGTCGGCGTTCTTGGCGCGGACATCCTGCAAAATGGTTTCAATGTACTTGCTCATGTCGTCGAGGGACTCCTTAAAACATACAGGGAATGATGCCCGCCATCCCCAGCCCATCAGGGATCTCAAACCCCATAGCAGGAAAAGACCCCAAAAACCGGAGAAAGAACGGACGGATAACGAAAGACGGGGACGAACCCGCCCACGGGGCGGGGACGAATATCCTAGCAAGCAATATGCCAGCTCACCCTGCCACCCCCGGAATCCCCCCGCGCTCCCAAGAAAGAATTACAATAATTGTAAAATCCCGAATTTTGGATTACATTTTATGACATCCCCTCCCCGTTCCTAGGGGTGATCTTCACGAATTCCCCCCGGAATTGCCCCCACTTTTCCAGGAGTTCCCGGGCCCGGGAGGAGTCGGTGATGACCGCATGCTCCCGCAGAAGCCCCTTGAGCTCCTTCTCCTCTTGGGAGTCCGGCGAGATCCGAAGGCCCAGCACGTCCTCACGCCCCAGGAGTTTCCCCAGAGGGTCGTGGGCATAGGCGCATCCCCCGGTGATCTCCCGGGCGAAGTCCTCTCCCGGGAAGGTGAGAATGACCGCCCTGCCCCCCTGCATCCTGGCGCAGCCGCCCCGGCCCACCGCATCCGCCACGAAGGTGATGCCCCGGGCCAGCCCCTCTCCGAAGGAATCTCCCGCCACCCCCAGAAAGTGGATGGTCATGCGCTCCCGCGCCGGGGGATTCTCCCCAAATCGCTCCTGCATCCCGTGGGAAAAATCCCTTCCCACCCCGTTATCCTCCCGGGTCACCTTCCGGCCCACCGCATGCCTGGGATGTTCCAGCAAAGGCAAAAGATTCTCCTTGTCGTAACGGTTCTCCATGGTGGTCTCCTCCCGCCAGGGAAAGCCTGCGTCCCTCAGGCCCGCCCCTGGACTATGCCCTCTCGACGGCACCCAAAAAAGCAAAGGACATGCCAGAATAGGAAAGGTTCTTCCCTGGGAACGTCATTACAAATTCTGTAAAATCCCCCTTTTCCCAGATTACAATCTCTGGCGCCTTTCCTCTCCCGTCCTCTGGCATGCCCTTTGCTTTTTTCCGCTGAATCCCAAGAGAAAGGGTCCGTTTCCGGGGCCTCCTTCCCTAAGCTTTTCCTTTTTTTCCCGCTCATCGCCTTTCCCTGGTTTTGCCTATGATATCCCACGAAATTGAGATTTTGCAGGAAGTCACCTCGGTGGTGGTGCGGGAGCGGGATGTGCGCCGGCTATTGGAGGAGGTGATTGAGATTCTGGAGCGGAATCTGGGGATGATGCGGGGCACCTTTGCCCTCCTGGAGGGGGACGAGCTGCGCATCGAGGCCAGCACCCGGACCCTGAACGCCGAGGAGCGCGCCCTGGGGCGCTACCACATCGGGGAGGGCATCACCGGGCTGGTGGCCAAGACCGGCAAGTCGGAGGTGGTGCTGGACGTGCGGAAGGATCACCGTTTCCTGAACCGCACCCGGAGCCGCACCGGCAACGAATCCCTCTCCTTCATCTGCGTCCCCCTCATCTATCGGGGACAGGTGGTGGGCACCCTCTCCGTGGACTGCGAGATGCGCGCCGACACCGGCGCCCTGGTGAAGGATGTGGCCTTCCTGGAGGTGATTGCCAACATCACCGCCGAGGCGGCGGCCGCCTGCCGGGAGGAGTGCGCGGAGCGGGAGGCCCTCATGGAGGAGAATCGGCAGCTGCGAGACATGCTGCCCAGCAACCCGGGAAAGCTCATCGGCAACTGTCCGGACATGCGGAAGGTCTACGAGCAGATCCACCAGGTGGCCTCCAGCGGCGCCACAGTGCTCATCCGGGGCTCCAGCGGCACGGGCAAGGAACTGGTGGCCAAGGCCATCCAAGGACTCTCCCCCCGGCGGGACAAGCCCTTCGTGGTGCTGAATTGCGCCGCCCTTCCCGAAGCCCTGGTGGAGTCGGAGCTCTTCGGACACGAACGGGGCGCCTTCACCGGAGCCCAGGACCGGCGCATCGGACGGGCCGAGGCGGCGGACGGAGGCACCCTCTTTCTGGACGAAATCGGGGACCTGTCCATCCCCGTCCAGGTGAAGCTCCTGCGCTTCCTCCAGGAACGCACCTTCTGCCGGGTGGGTTCCAACGAGGAACTCCATAGCGATGTCCGCTTTATCGCCGCCACCTCCCGGAACCTGGAGGAGCTGATGGCCCGAAAGCTCTTCCGGGAGGACTTGTACTACCGCCTCTCCGTCTTCCCCATCGCCATGCCCGACCTGGCCCAGCGGGGAGGCGACATCATCCTCCTGGCCCAGCATTTCCTGAAGAAGCTCAACGCCCGCTACGGCAAGCGCATCACCCGCATCTCCTCCCCCGCCGCCAATATGCTCCAGGCCTACGCCTGGCCCGGAAACGTCCGGGAGCTGGAAAACTGCATGGAACGGGCCGTCCTCACCGCCAAGGACGACTGCGTCCACGGATACAATCTCCCCCCCACCCTCCAACGCCCCGAATTCTCCGAGGATCCCTTCCGCCCCGACGAACACCTCACCCTGGAGGAGCAGCTGGCCGCCGTGGAACGGAAAATCCTGGAGAGCGCCCTGAAGCGCCACAACGGCAACCGGGCCGCCGCCGGACGGGAGCTGGGGGTCTCCCCCCGGATGATGAACTATCGCCTGAACAAGGCGGGCCTCCAATAGCCCCGCCCGCCCCGCCCCCTGCAGGGGTTTTTCCTAAGAGGAGACGACTTCCCCGGTACAATCATCGCCCCGGGGGGTATATTACCGTGTTTTTCCCCCGTGCCTTCCCCCTTGGGGGAAAGGCCTTCCGCCCGGTGCGGCCCCCTTCCTCCCCTTGGAACGGTCCGCACGTCTCCCACACCCCCCGACTCCCCTGCTTACGGTCCCCGCTCCCTCCTCCCGGAGGCCCCGAGAGCCAAGACCACGACAGGAAAGTCCCCAAAAGGTAAACACACCCTTCTATGTGCTGCAGCAATCTCTCTGAGGGCGCCAAGGCGAAATTCGCCGAGCTGGACGCCTTTATTGACGGACTGGGCATCGTGGCCGACGACGAACGGCGCCGCGGCCACCTGATCCAGGTCCTGCACCGGGCCCAGGATATCTTCGGATACCTCCCCCGGGAGGTCCAGAAACACGTGGCCGACAAGCTCGTCCTCACTGAGGCCCAGGTCTCCGGCGTGGTGAGTTTCTACAACTACTTCACCACCGAGCCCAAGGGAAAGTACCGCATCGACGTGTGCCTGGGCACCGCCTGCTATGTGAAAGGCTCCGAACGGGTGCTCCAGGAAATCGAGCGCGTTCTGGGCGTGAAGGCCGACACCGTCCCCACCGCCGACGGCCTCTTCTCCATCAGCGCCCTGCGCTGCGTGGGCGCCTGCGGCCTGGCTCCCGTCATGGTCATCAACGGAAAGGTTTACGGGAAGGTGACCCCCGCCAAGGCCGTCGCCATCATCAACGAGTACAAGGCTAAGGGCTGAGCTATGGAAAAGATCACCAACCGCAATGAACTGCTGGCCGCCTTCGAGGCCGCCAAGGGAAAGCTGGCCCTCCGCTGCGTCAGCGAACACGACATCCACTCCCGGAAAAAGGAACTGCTCTGCTGCGGAGGAACAGGCTGCCACGCCTCCAACTCCCAGGAGCTCATGCAAAATCTCCGGGATGAAATCGAGAAGGCGGGACTCTCCGACGACGTGAAGGTGGTCCAGACGGGATGCTTCGGATTCTGCGCCCAGGGCCCCATCGTCAAGATCATGCCCGACAACGTCTTCTACGTCCAGGTCACCCCCGAGGACGCCAAGGAGATTGTCCAGAAGCACGTGGTGGGCAAGGAGCTGGTGGAGCGCCTGCTCTACGTGGAGCCCATGCTGAAGGAGCGGATCCACGACTACGCCAAGATGTCCTTCTACGCCAAGCAGCAGCGCATCTCCCTGCGGAACTGCGGCCTCATCGATCCCGAGGACATCACGGAATACATCGCCAACCAGGGCTACCAGGCCCTGGGCAAGTGCCTGTGCGACATGACCCGGGAGCAGGTGATCCAGGAAGTGCTGAACTCCGGCATTTGCGGCCGGGGCGGCGCCGGATTCCCCACGGGCCTGAAGTGGAAGATCGCCGCCAGCACCCAGGCGGAGGAAAAGTACATCGTCTGCAACGCGGACGAGGGCGACCCCGGCGCCTTCATGGACCGCTCCATCATGGAGGGCGACCCCAACTCCATCGTGGAGGCCATGGCCATCGGCGGATACGCCATCGGCGCCAAGCACGGCCTGGTCTACATCCGGGCCGAATATCCCCTGGCGGTGCACCGCCTCCAGACCGCCATTGACGAGGCCCGGAACCTGGGCCTCCTGGGCAAGAACATCCTGGGCAGCGGCTTTGACTTCGACATCGAGATCAAGCTGGGCGCCGGCGCCTTCGTCTGCGGCGAGGAAACCGCTCTGATTCACTCCATGGAAGGCATGCGGGGCGAGCCCACCACCAAGCCCCCCTTCCCCGCCAACATCGGCGGCGGCTACTGGGGCTGCTCCACCAACGTGAACAACGTGGAGACCTACGCCTCCATCCCTGTCATCCTCCTGAAGGGCGCCGCCTGGTACGCCGGCATCGGCAACTGGAAGATCGAAACCGATGAAAACGGCAACTGGAAGAAGACCGTCTCCGGCAACTCCGGCACCAAGGTCTTCGCCCTGGCCGGCCAAATCAACAACGTGGGCCTGGTGGAAGTCCCCATGGGCACCACCCTCCGGGAAATCATCTACGACGTGGGCGGCGGCATCTCCGGCGGACGGGAATTCAAGGCGGTCCAGACCGGCGGCCCCTCCGGCGGTTGCATCACCAAGGAAAACCTGGACACCCCCATCGACTACGGCAACCTCTCCAAGATCGGCTCCATGATGGGCTCCGGCGGCATGATCGTCCTCTCCGACCGGGACTGCATGCCCGCCATGGCCAAATTCTACCTGGGCTTCACCAAGGATGAATCCTGCGGCAAGTGCACCCCCTGCCGCATCGGCACCCGCCGCATGCTGGAAATGCTGGAGAAAATCTGCGACGGCAACGGCACCGAGGAAACCCTGACGGAACTGGAAAAACTGGCCAACACCATCCGGGACACCGCCCTGTGCGGACTGGGACAAACCGCCCCCAACCCCATCCTCAGCACCTTGCGCTACTTCCGGGATGAATATCTGGCTCACGTGCGGGACAAGAAGTGCCCCGCCGGCACCTGCCAGAAGCTCTATACCCTGAAGATCACCGACGGCTGCATCGGCTGCACCAAGTGCAAGCGCAACTGCCCCGTGGGCGCCATCCAGGGCGAACTCAAACAGAAGCACTCCATCGACCCCGCCAAGTGCATCAAGTGCGGCGCCTGCATCGACGGATGCCCCAAGAAAGCCATCGTCAAGGAGTAGTAGGGAATCATCGCCATGAGTGACGTCACTGTTACCATCAACGGAACCAAGGTCACCGTTCCGTCCGGCTCCACCATCCTGGAGGCGGCCCAGAAGCTGAACATCAACATCCCCACCCTGTGCTACTGCAAGGACGTGGGCTGCGGGGTCTCCAACAAGCCCGCCTCCTGCCGCATCTGCCTGGTGGAAGCCACCGGCATCCGTCCCCGCCCCGTCCTGGTGCCTGCCTGCGCCACCCCCATCACCAACGACCGGGTGGAGGTGTGGACCCACTCCCAGCGGGCGCTCAACGCCCGCCGCACCGTCCTGGAGCTTCTCCTCTCCGACCACCCCAAGACCTGTCTGACCTGCGCCAAGAACCAGGACTGCGAGTTGCAGGTGCTGGCCGCCGAGTTCGGCATCCGGGAGATCGAGTTCCAGGGGCAGATCAACCGCTTCCCGGTGGACGACTCCAGCGAGGCCATCATGCGTGACCTCTCCAAGTGCGTCATGTGCCGCCGCTGCGAGACGGTGTGCAACAAGGTCCAGACGGTGGGCACCCTCACCGGCTACGGCCGCGGTTTCTCCGCCAAGGTGGGCACCGCCTCCATGATTCCCCTGGCCGACACCTCCTGCACCTTCTGCGGACAGTGCGTGAATGTGTGCCCCGTGGGCGCCATCACCGGCATCAGCTACGTGAAGAAGGTGTGGAACGCCATCAACGATCCCTCCAAGACGGTGGTGGTGCAGACCGCTCCTGCCGTGCGGGTGGCCGTGGGTCAGGAGTTCGGCTTCGAGCCCGGCGTGCCGGTCACCGGCAAGCTGGTGGCGGGCCTCCGGGCCCTGGGCTTCGACAAGGTCTTCGACACCAACTTCAGCGCCGACCTCACCATCATGGAAGAGGCCAACGAGCTGGTGGAGCGGGTGAAGTCCGGCAAGAACCTGCCCATCCTCACCAGCTGCTGCCCCGGATGGATCAACTTCATCGAGCACAACTTCCCCGATCTGCTGAACATCCCCTCCTCCTGCAAGTCCCCCCAGCAGATGTTCGGCGCCATCGCCAAGAGCTACTACGCCGAGAAGATCGGCGTGGCGCCCAAGGATCTCATCGTGGTCTCCGTCATGCCCTGCCAGGCCAAGAAGTACGAGGCCGCCCGTCCCGAGTTCGCCCCCAACGGCGTGCGGGATGTGGACTACGTCCTCACCACCCGGGAGCTGTGCCGCATGTTCCGGGAGGCCGGCGTGAACCTGGCCAACATGGACGACGATACCTATGACAGCCCCTTGGGACAGTCCACTGGCGCCGCCGATATCTTCGGCGTCACCGGCGGCGTGCTGGAGGCCGCTCTCCGCACGGTTCACAAGATGCTCACCGGCGAGGATCTCCAGGGCGACCAGATCAACTTCCGGGCGGTGCGCGGACTGGACGGCATCAAGGAAGCCACCGTGGAAGTGGCTCCCGGCCTGAAGGTGAATGCGGCCGTCTGCTCTGGCCTGGGCAATGCCCGGAAAGTGCTGGAGATGGTGCGCAAGGAGCCCGGCCGCTTCCAGGCCATCGAGATCATGGCCTGCCCCGGCGGCTGCATCAACGGCGGC
>JAEDMH010000146.1 GCA_016303095.1 Lentisphaeria bacterium
TTGGGAGTCCTGTTGTTGGGAGTCCTGTTGTTGTTCCTTCCGGGTCAGAATTTTTTTCAGGAGTTCCCGGGCGAGGGCCAGGTTGTTTGTCTGGGCTTGTTGGAGAGAGGAGTTGGGGAGCATATCTTCCAGGAGGTTGATGGCTTCCCGGGTCTTTTTCTCTGCGGTGGGGAGGGCTTGGGAGGACACATCTCCAGGGGAGGGAGTTTGGGCCTGGGCGAAGAGGGTGGCGGCGTTTTGGAGGAGAGCGCTGGAGAGTCCCAGGCGGAGTTTGCCATCCAGGGCGTGGTCTAGGGTAGGGCGTAGTCCATTGCGTTCCATGCCTTCCTGGAAGAAGGCTTCTGCCTGGAGGAAGTCTCCCTTTTCGTAAGCGGCCAGTCCCTGATTATAGGGAAGGGTGGCGGGGATGGCCTCCGGTGGGAATTCTTCCCGGCATGTTTGGAAATGAGTCAGAGCGGTATCGTAGTCCTGTTGCTGGAGGGCCTGGAGGCCTTTCGGGAACTCCTTGCCTTGGAGGGGGAGAGTGGCCAGGAGGAAGAGGAGGGGAAGCCAGGGGGAGCGGGGGCGTTGGCCCAGGGGAATGATCCAGAAGAGGGCCAGACATACCATGGAGGCCAGGAGGAAGGGGGTGGAGTGGGTGTTTTGGCGTCGGACGATTTCCTCGGAGATTTGGTGTCGTTGGGCGGAGGTCACCAGTTGGCGGTAGAGTTCCGCCAGATTGAAGGTGCGGGTGCCCACGGGAACGTAGATTCCTCCGGGGGTGGCGTCTGCCATGGCCTGGAGAGTGGAGGAGTCCAATCGGGTGCGCACGGGTTTCCCCTGGTAGAGAAGGGGAGTGCGTCTGCCCCGTTTGTCAGGCAGGGTGAGAAGGGTTCCCTCTTTGTCATCCCCCAGGCCGATGGCCAACAGCCGGATTTTGGCGGCCCCCAGGGCTTTGGCGGCTTCGACGGGCATGGATTCCTGGTCCTCTCCGTCGGTGATGAGGATCACGTCCCGCCCCAGAGCGGTCTGGTTGCCCAGCACCTCCCTTTGGACTTTCCGCAGGGCGTCTCCCAGATTGGTGCCGCCCCGGGACAAGGCCTCCGGGGACATTTCCTGGAGCCTCATGCGGAAGAAGCCGTAGTCCAGGGTGAGGGGGCAGAAGACCTGGGCGTCTCCCGCGAAGCCCACCAGGGCAATGCGGTCTCCTTCCAGGGTATCCAGACATTGGACGATCTCCATTTTGGCCCGTTCCAGGCGGCTGGGGAGGAGATCATCGGCCAGCATGCTGCGGGAGAGATCCAGGAGGAACACCACCTCCCGTCCCTCTCGCCGGATGGTCTCGGTGCGTTCGCCCCAGGCAGGTTCCGCCAAGGCGAGGATGAGGAGAAGGAGGGCCAGGAGAAGGAGGAGGCCCTTCACGGTGGCGCGGAGGGGGGTGAGAGTTTGGGCGAAGAAGCGTCGGGCATGGGGGCCGGCGCTCTGGCGGAGGGCATTCTGGCGTTGGCGGTGTCGGAGGAGAAGGAGGATTCCCAGGAGGGGGAGGACCGCCAGCCAGAGGAGGGCATGGGGAGAGAGGAAGGTCATGGTGGTCAAGGCCTCCGGGAGAAGAGGGTGAGGGTCAGGAGGAGGCTGACCAGGAGAGCCATCAAGCCCAGGCGGAGGAAGGGAAGTTGGAAATCCTGGGTGACCACAAAGCGCAGGGCTTCCAGGTGGCTTTGCTCCAGGGCGTCGATGGAACGGTAGATTTCCGCCAGTCCCTGGGCGTTCCAGCAACGCTGAAAGAGTCCTCCCGTTCGTTCCGCCAGCGCCTGGATTTCCGAGGTGTCGTAGGCGGGGCGGTCATCCTGGATGGCGATGGTGTAGACCCGGATGCCGTGGGCGATCGCCAGTTCCGTGGCCTCGGCGATGGAATACTGATGGGGTCCCTCGTCCTGTCCGTCGGTGAGGAGGATCATCACCTTGGATTTCAGCTGATACTCCCCGGCGTTCCGCCGGGTCTGGGCCGCCAGGGTGTTTTCCGCGTCGGCGAGGCGGGCCACCCCCATGGCCACTGCGTCCCCGATGGCGGTGCTGTTCTCCTCGGAATGCCTGGGGGTCAATTGGACATTTCCCAGGGCAAAGGCCAGGGCCTGGTGGTCCAGCGTGAGGGGGCAGACGGTATAGGGATAGCGGGCGAAGGCGATGATGCCCAGGAGATCATTGGGGCGCCCTCCCAGACGGAGGGTGTCTCCTCCCAGCACAAATTCCCGGAAGATCTCCTTGACGGTCTCCAGACGGTTTTGGCCCCGTCGAAAGAAGCTCATCTCCTCCCCCATGGAGCCGGAACAGTCCAGCACCATCTCCATGGCGATGCCCTGGGTTTTCTGGGGAAGCTGATGGCTGCCCTTCTGGGGGCGTGCCAGGGCCAAGGTGAGGGCCGTCCAAGCCAGGGCCAGACAGGCTTCCGGCAGCCAGCGGAGACGGAGTCTCCATCCCCGGGGGAGTCCGGGGAGATGGAGGGCGGCCCCGGGGAGCGGGAGGGCGGGGGGAGTCCGGCGCAGCAGGGCGCGGCATCCCCAGAGGAGGGGAGGCAGAAGGAGAGCCAGAAGGGCCCAGGGATGTTCCCAGCGGAGAATCATGGGGTGGCCTCCTTGGTGGGGTCTGGGGGGGCGGTCTCCTGGAGGAAGGTCATGCACTCCTCGCCCAGGGAGCGCAGTTTTTCCGGGGGAAGGGGGCTCCGGGCGAATTTCGCCATGTCGCAGGAAAGGAGGAGAGTGTGGAGGAATCGGCGCTGGGGGGGCGTGAGGGCAGGGAGGCTTTCCAGGGCGTCCGCGGTTTCCTGGGTGGTGAGGCGGCGGGCCTCCAGGGAGAAGCGTCCCGCCAGATATTCCCGCATCAATTCCGCCAGACGGGCCATCCACCTCTCTTGCTCCTCCGGGGTGCGGGGCGGCTGCGCCATCAAGGTCCGCAACGTCGACTGGGCCTGGAGATGAGGAGGCGGGAGGGGGGCGGTTCGGCTTCGCCGACCCTTGGCCAGAATCCGGAGGAGGAGGAACAGGAGTCCCAGGGCCAGGCAGAGGACAAGGAGTCCCAGGGGGATTCGCCAGGGGGAGGGGGGCAGGAGTCGGGGCTCCGGGGTCAGAGGTGCGGTGTCCAGGGGAAGGGGGCCCTGGGCGGGCAGGAGGGCGGGGAGAAGGAGAGCCCAGAAGAGGAGATGGTTCCGACGAAGGGAGGGCATGGAAGAGGCGGAAGGAGAGGGGGGATCAAGGACGATGCGCCCGCCGTTTCAGGAAGAGGGAGAGTTTCCGAAGGACATCTTCCCCCAGGGAAAGGGGCAGGGTGTCCACTCCCAGGCTGGTCAATTGCCGTTCCTGTTCTGCGTGTTCCTTCTGGAGCTTCTGACGGTAGGCCGCCCGGGTGCGGGGGCAGGAGGCGTCCAGGAGGAAATCCTGGTGGGTTTCCGGGTCGTGGAAGGTCATGAGGCCCTCATGGGGCAGTTCCTCCAGGGTGGGATCCCGGAGGAGGAGGGCGATCATATCGTGCCGTCGGGCCAGTCGCTGCAAGGGGGGAGCAAAGTCTCCCGGATCCAGAAAATCGGAGAGGAGGAAGAGGACGGAGCGGCGTTTCAGAGTGCGTCCCAGGGTCTCCAGGGCGTCGGGAAGATTGGTTCCCTCCCCGACGGGGGCGTGTCCCACCACTTCCCGGATCAGGCGCATGGCATGGGGGATTCCCTTTCCCGGGGGAAGATACTTCTCGATCCGGTCGGAGAAGAGCATCAGGCCGGTCTTGTCATTGCTCTTCACGGCGGAGAAGGCCAGGGAGGCGCACACCTGGGCGGCCAGATCCCCCAGGGATTCCGGGCCCCCGCCAAAGCGGGCGGAGGCGGAGCAGTCCACCAGGAAAAAGATGGTGAGCTCCCGCTCCTCCCGGAAGCGCTTGAGGTAGGGCTTTCCCTGACGGGCGGTGACGTTCCAGTCAATGGCGCGCACATCGTCCCCGGGAAGATATTCCCGCACCTCCTCGAACTCCATGCCGGCCCCCCGGAAGGCGGAACGGAATTCCCCCGCCAGCAGACCGCAGCTCTCCTTCCGGGTCTGAAGCTCCAGAAGGCGCATTTTACGGGTGATGTCTTTCCAATCCATGGGGGAAGAGAGCCTCAGGGCACCCGGACGGTTTCCAACACTTTCCGCACCAGGGAATCGGGGGTGTATTCCTGGGCCTCCGCCTCATAGCTGAGAAGCACCCGATGGCGCAGCACGTCCATGGCCACGCTCTTCACATCCTGGGGGGTGACATAGCCCCGGCCCTGGAGCAGGGCCTGCCCACGGGAGGCCTGGGCCAGGAAGAGGGAGGCCCGGGGAGAGGCGCCAAAGCGCAGAAGTCCCTCCAGCTCCGGCAGCCCGTAGCGTCCAGGATGCCGGGTGGCGTCCACCAGGGAGACGATATACTGCTCCACCCGTCCGTCCATGAAGATGGTGTCCATGACCTTGCGGATGCGGAGGATGTCCTGGGGGGTCATGACGGGATGGACCTGGGGGGGAGGCTGGAGGGTGGCATGGCGTCGGAGGATGAGGATTTCTTCCTGGGGGGAGGGGTAGTCCACTACCACCTTGAAGAGGAAGCGGTCCACCTGGGCTTCGGGGAGAGGATAGGTGCCCTCCTGTTCCACAGGGTTTTGGGTGGCCAGCACCAGAAAGGGGGCGGGGAGGGGGAAGGTGTGGTCGCCAATGGTGACCTGCCGTTCCTGCATGGCCTCCAGCAAGGCGCTTTGCACCTTGGCGGGGGCCCGGTTGATCTCGTCCGCTAAAATCAGGTTGGCGAAGACCGGCCCCTGTCGGGTGGTGAATTCCCCTTCCTTCGGATTGTAGATCAGGGTGCCCACCAAATCCGCAGGAAGAAGATCCGGAGTGAACTGAATCCGGTGGAAGGAACCTTGGATGGCCCGGGCCAAGGTGGTGATGGTCAAGGTCTTCGCCAGCCCGGGAACCCCCTCCAGAAGAACATGCTGGTTGGCCACCAACGCCAAAAGCAACCGGTTCACCAGGTTCTCCTGCCCAATGATGACTTGCTGAATCTCTTCCCGCAAAGTTTGGAGAAGGGCGGATTCCGCCAAGAGCTGGGGATTGTTCTGAAAGGAGTCTTGCATTTGTTGTAAGTTGTTTAGTATAAGTAAGATATAAAGATTTATACCCGGGTGCCCCGGGGCGTTTTCCAACGGATTCCCATAGACAGAAAAAGAAGGGGCCGGTTCCCGAAAAATCCAGGAATCGGCCTTGGGTCAATAGGGGAATCTAGA
>JAEDMH010000012.1 GCA_016303095.1 Lentisphaeria bacterium
TGGCGGCAGAGGTGTCCACGTGGTCCTGGTGGGGGACGCGGTCATACCAGCAGTAGGCGAAATAGTCGATGCCTGCGTCGATGGCGTATTGCATCTCCCGGTCGTAGGCCTCCTGGGTGCGTTCCGGAAAGTCGATTTTCCCGCCGTCCAGGTCCAGGGCGTAGTAGGGGGTGCGGTCGCGGAATTTTGGTTCCCCCAGGGATTTTGTGACGTAGCCGCCGAAAAACGTGGTGGAGGGGAGGGCGCAGTCCCAGTTGACGACGCCCACGCGCTGGATTGGGTTCATGATTCTATTTCTTCTGGATAGGGAGGTGGCCTGGCGGGCGGGCCGGGTCATTTCGTCGGTTTCAAGTAGAGGATGGCAGGGGAGTATGCCTTGACGGGAAGGAGGAGCCGCCTTCCTTCCAGGAGGGGGTGTTCCTGGCGGGTCTCCCCGTCGATGACGGTGTATTCCTGGGGAAGGAGGAATTCCGCCGTGGTGTCGGCATCCGTCAGGTTTCCCACCAGGAGCATGGCCTGCCGGTCGGCGCGTCGGAGGAAGCAGGCGCGGACGCCCGGGGTGCATTCCTTCACGGGATTGTCCTTCCTCCAGCAGGGGAAGACTTCGGTGGTGGGCTCCCCGTAGCCGAACTCCCAGACGGCGTCCCGGAGTTGGAAGAAATAGGGGGTGCGGGTGATGCCGCAGTCGGTCTGGGCAAGGAGCCCGTAGGCGAAGGTCAGGGCCAGGGCGGATTTCGTGGCGGCGACGCCATTGGCGCCGGCGGCATTGACCAGGACGAAGGGGGTGACGCCGGTCTGGGTGCCGAGGGTATCGGTTTGGATATAGGCGTCGGAGAAGCGCTGGGGGTAGGGTTTGTCGCCGAAATTCATTTCCCAGTCCAGCCCGTGGGAGGCCAGGGAGAGCCAGGGGACCACATTGCAGTCGGTGAGGTGGATCATCAGGAGGGGTCTTCCATTGAGCATGAGTCCGTGTTCGTAGGCGGTGACGGCGGTACGCCGGACCAGTTCGCGGATTTTGAAGAAGTGCCAGATGGGCATCCCCTCCGTGCCGTAGGGGGAGAGTTCGGGGTCTTCGCAGAGGGAGTCGTAGAGATTGTCCAGGTAGAGTCCCTTCCAACCCTTTTCAATGAGGCGGAGGCTGTTCCAGAGGAGGAAGTCGATGTAGGTTTCGCCGGGGAGCCCGGAGTACTGGTCCCGGTAGGACTTTGCGGGGCGCCATGCGCCCATGAACCATTCATCCACATACATTCCCCACTCCGGCCAGCTGGGGCAGGATGCCTTGGGGTTCATGTAGGCCAGGTTGATTTGCGTGTTCTTCCAGAAACGGCAACCCTGGAACATACGGGTGACCAGGTCGTTCCCCTTCTCCGGCGCCCCCTTCTCCCAGGCACTGAAATTTTCCTCGGTGAGGCCGTTCCTGCGGAGATATCCCTGGGCGAACTCCCGCACCTCCCCCTCGGTCTCCCAGGTGGCGGCGGCCATGTAGTCCACGAAGGACCAGTCGTCGTTGGGGACTTGGGCGACCCCGTCGTCCACCCTTGCGCACATGAAGCGCAGGACATTGGCGATGTTGTATTCCAGGCAGAGTGCCTGGCGGGGGTTCTGGCCATTGTACATTGTGCCGTACTGCTTGCGCCAGAGAGGGTCCTGGGGGCGTGTGGGCGTGGCCTGGAGGGCGAAGACGATGGTTTTGGGGGCCTCCAGTTGGAAGGGAGTGTTGGCCAGGTTCAGGCGGAGAATCGTGGTGTCTCCTTCCCGGAGGATTTCCTGGGCGGAACTCTTTTCCGCCCGTTGCCAGTGGAGGGGGGTCTCGCAGACGAAGGCCATTCCCCGGTAGGTCTCCCCCAGCCAGATGTAGGGTCGGAAGCCATGGTGCCGGTACTGCTTTTCGCTCTCCTCCAGGCTTTCCCAGAGGAGGCCCTCCTTCCCGTCGAGGGGGCGGTGGATGTTTTTGCGCATGCCATTGCCCAGGGCGCAGACGTATTGGACATCCTCGCTTTTCAGGGGAATGTCCAGCCGGACGGAGGAGAGGGGGACGGGGCCTTCCGTGGGTTCCAGGGTCAGGGTCACCTTGCAGAATCCATCGAAGTCATATTCCTGGAGGAGCCGGGCGCGTACGCCTTTGGCGTGGGCTTCGAGGGTGCTTTCCAGGGTGATTTTGTCCTCCCGGGCTTCCCGCCGGGCGGGGGGTGTGGCGGGGGTGGCGGGAACGCCGTCGAAGGTCAGTTGGACGGGGCGGGCGAGGAGTTCCCCTCCCGGGACTTGGATGGATTCCCAGAGGGCCGCCCCCAGTCGATAGGCGGTTTGGAGCCCGGTGACGGTTTCCTGGCTATAGGTCAGGGGGACATAGGGGGGGAGGACGGTGGGCTTGAGTCCGATGTTCGTTCCCTGCCAGGGGAATTCGCGGATGGCGAAGTCCCTCTTGAGGATGGTGGTTTTGCCTTGGGCATTCCGCAGTTCCGCCACCAGGTCGTAGGTGCCCAGGGGGAGTTCGGGGAGGGGCCAGCGGGCCTGGAAGTTTTCGGCCGGCAGTCGGCAGTAGACGGTGCCGTCTTCTCCTTCGATGCGGAAGGAGATATCCTGGAGGGCCATCAGTTTATCCCGGTTTACGCAGGTGATGCGCGCCTTGGCCACGCGCTTGGTGGGGTAGATGCCGATGTCCAATACGTAGGGCGGGTCGGGGTCCACGTAGGCCACGCCGGTGCCTGCATGCCAGGAGAAGTCTCGCTGGTAGAGAAGGCTTCCATCCCTGGCGTCAGTGATGGAGGAGCGGATGGTGCGGTCCAGGGGGGGGAGGATGGCCCGCAGGGTGCCTTCCACTTCCTGTCCGGGCTCCGGGGAAAGGCGGGTGTCCAAATGGCTCGGCGGCTCAATGGAGACCATCAGCGCGGAGAGTTTGACCGGGGTGGGGCCCTCCCCGGGATTGAAGGCCGACCACTGGATGTCGTATCCTGCGGCCTTCCAACGGTTGCCAAAGGTCTTGAAGCCCACTGCGGGGATGCCCCGCTGCGGCACAAAGCGCCCCGCCTCGCCCCAGGACCAGGTCACCTCCTCGGATAGATTTTGGAAGATGCGGGCAACCTGCAGACGGTATTCCCTTCCCTCCTCCAAGGAGGAAATCCCAAAGGCGCGCCAGGGAATCGCCGCCTCGAAATCCAGGGTCCCGTCGTGCTGCGTGGCCCGGGAAACCACCCCGGCCACATCGCAGGAGCCATCCCGCTGGAACACCACCGGGGTCAGCCCATCCTCCCCAAAGGACACCACAATCCGGTCCCCCGCCGACAAGGACATGGGCGCGGGCGGCAGTTCACTGCGTTGGGAGAGGAAAAGGTAGGTGTCGTCGTAGCCAATGCAGTGGTGGACGTCCCGCCGGCTCAACATCCCCGTCTGCCGGGAGTAGGAACCAAAACTGGGGGAGCCCATCCGCCATTCGCCGGCTTCGCTCTTCCCGTCAATGACCGGGGCGCTCTGCATGGGCGGCAACCGAAGGTAGGTCTCTCCAGGAGACTCCACCGCAGGAACCGAAAGCGCCAAAAGGCCAAAGGCCAGGAGCCAGAGGGAAACAGGCAGGGATTTCATGGAAAAGGAGAAAACTGGCGGGGCGGGGTGATAAATCCTGTAATGTTGTAATTATAGTAAAATATATCAACAAATCAATATATGATTGAAATATCTTTGGCTTTTTCCAGGAAAACCATAGGGATTTTCCTTGCCGTGTTTCCTCGGGGGAGGTTGGTCCCTGCTTTGAGGTCCCGCCCTGGGGGTGTGTTGCCATTTTGCGGGGGGATGGAAAAAGAAGCGGCCGGGCCCTGCGGTGGCATGGGCCGGCCTGCCTGCGGTGGCAGTGTCTGCCTTCAGGCTACCGATACCAGATCCCCAGGGAGCATCCCACGGGGCGTTGATATTTTCCGTCTTTGGTGGGTCGGTTGAGGAGTCTTGGGGTATTCATGACGGGATCCCAGAAGACCATGGTGGTGGAGCCTCCTCCATCCATATTCAGGGCTTCTGTTGCGCCGAGCCATTGCATCAGTTGGGCGCATTCGTAGAGATTGGCGCCCATGGAGTATCCCTCCTGTCTTCCGTCCACGGCCATGAGGAAGAGTTTTGTGTGGTCTTGGTTCAGTCCCCAGACCATGCGCGGATGGAGGTCTTTGGGGTTGTCGCCGGGGAGGATGGCGTTGTTTTTCAGCACCATGCCGAAGCCGCAGAGGGCGATCCAGATATCCTGTGGGAGGGGGGCATCCTTGGGGAAATCCCGGAACTCCAGAGTTTTATTTTTGGTGATCACCAGTCCGGGGCTGCCTTTTGGGGGGCAGACCAGCTTTCCTTGGGAGATCAGGAGTCCCATGCCATCGGAGTAGGCATGGGTGTAGGGGGATTCCCAGGGAACCCAGGGGGCGGCGTTGACGGCCAGCACCACGGGAAGGGGGAAGCCCTGGGTCAATTCCCCTTTCCGGCATTGCTGCAGGAAGTCCCCTGTGGTGGTGCGTTTGGTGCGGATGGTGAATCGCGGGCAGTCGGGCATGGGCTGGCCCGCCTGGGGATCCGCCTGGGTGGCCACAAATTGGAGTCCTGGTTGGGTTAGATCGACCTGGACGGCATTGACCACCATGAGACGGGGCTGGGGGAAGAGCCAGCGCACGTGGCGAATGCCGGGATAGAGGGGGAGGGACTGTCTCCAGGGGGAGGAGCCCAGGAGGTTCTCCGGGATTTTTCCCAGGAGGAGGGCAGGGGATCCCAGAATCAGAAGCAGAAAAAACGCCAGGGAGGTGTGTTTTGTTTTCATGTTCCGTAGGGTGTGGGATTTTACTTTTGGAGGAGGGGGCCTTCTTGGAAGGCGGAGAAGAGCCATTTTCCGTCCTGGTTTTTCCGGAATTGGATGCGGAGGTGGAAATCCTCCTCGTAGCGATAGGAGTGTTGGGCGGAGAGGGCTTTGACGTGGATGACGCAGTCGGCCACGGCGGAATTTCCGTCCACGGTGATCAGATCATCCAGGAGTTCCACGTGGAGGGTATCCAGGTAGAGTCGGGCCCGGTTCACTTGGGAGGCCAGTTCTTCTGCGGAGAGATTTCCCGCCACAGGGATGTCATGGACGCGGATTTCCACGCGGGCATCCAGACGGTTTCCCAGGGCGATCATCTTCAGGGCCGTGGTGGCATTTCCCTCCCCCGGCTTCTTGACCACATCCTGGCAGATGGCCACCAGCTGTTTGTGGAGGATACGGGTGTCGCTGCGCAGATATCGGCAGCCCACGGGGATGGCCACAAGGAGGAGGAGAAGCAGAATGAGAGAGAGGGACTTGAGGCTCATGGGGTTCTCTTCTTGGGGGAGGGGGCGAGTGCCTCCTTCGCGCGTTTGGCCAATTCCCCGATGTCTCCTGCCCCTACCAGGAGGAGAACGCCCGGGGCATGGGCGCGGGCATGGGTGCCCCACCATTCCTGCAGGGTGGGAAGGAAGGAGGCCGGGGTGCCTTGATGGAGGGAGACCTGGCTTTGGGGCGCCCTTCGCCGGATTTCCTGGGCCAGGGTTTCCGGGGAGGCTTCCGGCGCGCTGGTTTCCCACGCCATGAAGGGGGCCATCACCACCACCTCCCGGGCCTGGGCGGCCAGGATTTCCGCGAAGCGTTGGCCGTAGCGGAGGAGGCGTTCCGGGCGATGGGGTTGGAAGACGATGGTCAAGGGGCAGCGGGGATGGCGTTCCCGGAGGGCTTCCAGGCAGGCGGCCAGTTCCGTGGGATGGTGGGCGTAGTCCTCGTAGAGGAAGAGGGGGTCTTCCGGAGATTTTGCCAGGAGTTGCAGGCGGCGTTCCACTCCGGGGAAACTCTCCAGGGCTTTTTGGAGTTCTTCCCGGGAGAGGGAGAAGGGAGGGAGTTGCAGGAGGGTCAAAGCCAGGAAGGCGTTTTGCTGATTGTGCCTTCCGGGGATAGGCAGGGAGGGCAGGATGTTCTCCGCTTCCTGCCGGGAGAGCATGCGCCCATTGTCATGGCCTGCCAAGAGGCGTTCCGCCCCTTCAAAGTCCCAGAGATGCACCCGGAGGGACTGTCGGGCCAGGCGTTGGAAGCAATCCTGAAGGCCTTCGGCGCCCCCGATGGCCCAGGAATGGTCGTCATCCACATTGAGAATCAGAGTGTCCTGGGGGAGCATCAGTTCCTGGGAACGGTCGGATTCATCCACCTCGGTGACGAAATAGGTGCCGTCTCCCCATGCGGCATTTTGGGACCATCCCACGGGAAGGCCGCCGATGAGATAGCCGGGTTCCTTTCCGGTGGTTATCAGGAGGTGGGCCAGAAGGGCGGTGGTGGTGGTTTTGCCGTGGGAACCAGCCACGGCAATGACGTGGCGGAAGCGGGGCGCCAGACGGGCGAGAAACTCTCCTCGCCGACATTGGGGAATTCCCAGGAGCCTGGCCTTTTCCCGTTCCGGGTGCGTGGCGGGAATGGCGGAGGAGTAGACCAGCAGAGAGCAGGAGGCGTCGATGGCCTCCGGGACGGCGCCCAGGGTGATCTTTGCTCCCCGTCTCCGGAGGGATTGCAGATATGGGGAGTCTGCGGCATCGCTGCCGGAGACCTCCACGCCGGCATCCAGAAGAAGATGGGCCAGACCGGAAACGCCTACCCCCCCCGCTCCGCAAAAATGAACCCGCTTCCAGGGAAGGTCCCGGGAGGGGACGATGGGATGTTTTCCTCCGGCCTCCCGCCAAGGGAGATAGAGGAGGACGGGCTGGTCGGGGGGGCAATGGAGGCGGAGGGTCTGGCTGGTGGCCTCGTTGAGGGTGCCCTGCCACCAGCGGGGCAGGGGACATTGATGGAGGGGCCAGCGGACGCCCCCCAGGGAGACGGGGGTCTGGGGGGAGAGGGAGATGACGGAAAGCTGATCTCCGGGCTGGACGGGAAAAGAGCAATCTCCCCGGCAGGGGAGGAAGCGTCCGGTGTCGGTCCACAGCTCCGTGTTCTCCTGATCCGCCAGAATGGCCAGATTGCCCAGGGTGTGATCCTCTCGCTTGCCTGTGGCGCCAAGAATCAGAATGGGTTCCTGGGGATAGTGTCGCCGACAGAAGCGGAGGGCCTTGGAGAGGTCATTGGTCTCCTGCTCCTTCTCCTGGTGGAGGAGGGAGGCATAGCGTTGCCGGAGGGGGAGGGAGAGGCTGTCCAGATCTCCCACGATGGCATCGGGGATTCGCTCTCCCCAGCGTTCCAGCTCCGCCATGGCGCCATCGCAGCAGACCAGATGGGTGGCCTGGCGCAAGGCTGCCAAGGAAGGGGGGCGGCGGGGAAAGTCTCCGTGGCAGAGAAGAACCGTGGACATGGGGGAGCGGACAGGCCAAGGAGGGGGGAATATGGAGGGGGCGGGAAGTTATCTTTCCCAGCCCATGATTTCCGCCACGTGGGGGAGCTGGGGGGTCAGCAGGGTCTTGATGGCCTCGGCATATTGGCGGATCTCCCATTGGGCATGGGCGCCGGAGCGCAGATCCACAAAGCGGAGGAGATTGGAGAGATCCACCGTGGCCCAGAAGGTGGTCATGAGATTTTGGCTCAAAACTCCCCGGGCCTGTTCCCGGCAGACCCCGGCGGCCAGCAGAGACTCGTAGGCGTGAAGGGTGGCCTCGTTGGCCTTCCGGATGGCCTCTCGCAAGGCCTCCTGATCCATGGTCTCCGGCGCCGCCGTGGAAGCCTGGCGATCCGATACCGCTTGGGCATGAACCTCCGGAGGAACGTAGAACTCCAAATCCACCTCCGTGTATCGACGGGAAATCTCGTTGTAACTCCAGGTGCGGTGACGATGCCACTGGGAACGTACAAAGAGGGGACAGTGCACCAGGAAGGTGAAGACCACGTGCTCCAGAGGGGTGTTGTGCTGGTTGGCAATGAGGTACTTCAGCAACTTCACATCCCGCTCGTCCATCTCCGTGCGCATCTTCCCGAAGGAAACCCGGGCGGCATTGACGATGCTGCTCTCCGTGCCCATCTGGTCCACAAGACCAATCCAACCTTGCCCGCCTAAGACCCGTACATGACGGGGCGGGGGGACGTTGATGCTCTGAAGTTCTGGCATAACTCGTTGATTATAAGGAAGTTATGTTACTGAAACGGGGCGACTCCGCGCCCCCTGGGGAGGGGGAGGAGTCAGAGAGGAAAGGGAGAGGGCGTCTACTTGTCCGCCAGAGGGGCTTCCAAGTAGTCCACGCATCCCTTGAGGGTGGCTAGTTTTCCGTAGTCCGCTTCGGGGACGACCACCTTGTAGCGTTTTCTCAAGTCCATGACCACGTCCAGGAAATCCATGGACTGGAGAGTGCCGCGGAGAGATTCTTCAGGACCGAAGGCTTTCCAGTCCACATCGGGATTGATTTCGGTAAGGATGTCGATGACGGCATCCAGGATTTCGGGTCTAGTCATGGTTCGGGGGGGTAGGCTTTGGGGAGGGAGGAGAGAAGCGAGGTCTCCGAGGGAGGCGAGAAGGATTCCCGATGGGGGGGGCTTCAGGGGGAATCGGGGGTGTATTTGGCGACGATGGTGACGCAGTTGATGCCCATCATGCCGAAGGAATTGTTGAGGATGACCTTGGTTTCTTTTTGTTTCCGGGGTTCGTTCAGCACCAGGTTGGGCAGGGCGCACTGGGGATCCAGGTGATCCACATGGATGGTGGGGTGGACCCAATTGTCCTGGAAGGCGGGGAGATTTCCTGCCAGTTCCAGGGCGGCGGCGGCGCCCATGCAGTGTCCGATGAAGCTCTTGGTGTTGTTGAAGCAGGTTTCCGGACAATTCTCTCCGAAGACCTGCCGCAGGGCCTGGCACTCTTTCACGTCTCCGGCAGGAGTGCCTGTGGCGTGGGTGCTGACCAGGGAGACCTGCTGAGGAGTCAGACCGGCCCTGTCCAGGGCTTTTTGGATGCACTGGGCTTGGCGCTCCTGGTTGGGGAGGACGGCGTCGGTGGCATCCGAGTTGCAGCACCATCCCAGGAGCTCCCCGTAGATTTTCGCCTTTCTCTGGAGTGCGTGGTCGAGCCGTTCCAGGAGGAAGACGGCTCCGCCTTCCGAGATGACAATGCCATTGCGATCCTGGTCGAAGGGGCGGGACGCCTTGGCGGGGTCCGGGTGGGAGGCCAGGGCGTTCTGGCTTTGGAAGGCGGCGAAAATGCCAAAGGTCCTGGGGGATTCGGAGACTCCGCCGGCCAGGGCGTAGTCCACTTCCTCCAGGAGGAGCTGCTGCGCCCCCTGAACCAGGCCCAGGTTTCCGGCGGCGCAGGCGGCGCCCACCGTGTAGTGGGGGCCCTGGATGCCGAAGCGGAGGGTCACCTCTCCGGCGGGGGAGTTGGCCACGGTCCTGGGGTTGTGATGGTGGCTCCAGAAGGAGGTGTCATATTCGTATTGGCTGATTTCGTGGATTTCGTTTTCCGTTTCCACGTTGCCGTGTTCGGTGATGCCCAGGAAGACGCCCACGCGGCTGGTGTCCACCTTCTCCCATTCCAATCCCCCATCCTCCAGGCATTCCCCCACGCAGTAGATGGAGATGGAGCCGGCCCGGGTGCCATTGCGCACGTCCCGCCGTTTCTGGTATTTTCCCGTGTCGAAGTGGCACAGTCCGGCGGGGGCGGTTCCGAAGTACCGCATTTCCAGGGAGGCGATGCCGGTTTTTCCTGTCAAAAGAGCCTGGCGGAACTCCGGCAGTCCATTGGCATTGGGGGCGGTGAGACCGACACCGGTAATGACGATGCGTTGGTGGGGGGATTTCTCTGGCATTGACCGAGGAGGGGGGAGGGGGAGAAAAAACGGGGATAATATACCCGGGCCAGAAAGGACGGGGGGGAAGGGAGGGTTAGCCTAGCTTTTGGAGGAGGAGCATATAGAGTCCTGTGCCCACTAGGATGGAGAGGAGGGAATTTCGGAACTTCCACTGGGTGAGGACGGTGGCCAGGGTGGCGGGAAGGGCCCACAGGAGGCGGGAGAAGCGGGGATCTTTGAAATCGCAGAGGCTGGCCAGCCCGTAGACCACCAGCATGGCGATGGCGGCGGCCGTGAGAACCCGTCCCAGATAGAGGAGAAGGGGCGGGGGATTGTGGGAGGCGTCCCGGAAGACCAGGAACGGGAAGCTGCGGAGGAGGAAGATGACCAGGCACATGACGGTCATCATCCCGAATTGATGGAGGGTCATGGCTGGGTTTCCTTGGAGGCTTTGCCCGGGCGTTGGCAGAGAAGGACGGCGGTCATCAGGGCCATGGCCGCCAGGAGAGTCTTGTTGGCCAGACGGGGGGAGAGGAGCATGACGGGGAGGATGACCAGAAGGGTGGAGAGTCCGCCTATGACAGCCGGCATCCGGTTGACCTTCTCCCGGCAGAGATCCACCAGAATCACCACGAAGAGGGCCACCATGGCGAAGTCAATGCCCTCTGTGGAGAAGGGGAGATGGCGGCCCACCAAGGCTCCCAGGACCGTGCCGGCGATCCAGGAGGAATAGTCCAAGGCGGCGACGGCGGTGATGAAGACGCATTGTTCCCTGCCGGTGCGCTTGCTGGAGGCCATGATGGCGTAGGTCTCGTCGCTGAGATTTTGGATCAGGAAGAGTCGGAGGGGCCAGGGATAGCTTCGGAAGAGGGTGAGGAAGGGAAGGCCGTAGACGCAGTATCGGATGTTGATGAGGAGGGCCAGGGCCGCCGTGACCAGGAGGGAATAGGTGGTGGCATTGGCCAGCATCTCCACGGAGGCGAATTGCATGCTTCCGGAAAGGGCGGCGGCGCTGAATCCCAGGCACCACCATCCGTTGGCCTCGGGGACGGTGGTGACCAGGAGGACGCCGAAAGCCATGCCCATGGTGAGATAGCCCAGAATGACGGGGGTGGCGGCGAGAAGGGCTTCCCGCAGGGTGCGTCGCAGGAGGGGAGAAGCGGCGACGGAGGCGTCCCTCTCCCCCCTGCCGTGGTGGAGCTCAATCATTTCCCAGAATTTCCTTGATCTTCTTGGCGAGATCGGAGATGTGATAGGGTTTGCGGAGGAAGCCCGCTGCGCCGGAATCCATGACATCCTGGATCTCTTCCTGGGAGACGTAGCCGCTGGAGGCCAGCACCCGGACTTGGGGATCCAGTTCCTTCAGCATGAAAAAGGTCTCCCGTCCGCCCATGTTGGGCATGAGCATATCCAAAATCACCAGGTCGATGGCCTTGGGGTTGGCGCGGTAGATTTCCACTGCCTCCTGCCCGTCGCCGGCCAAGAGCACCTGGTATCCCAGATCCTGGAGCATGTCGGAGAGGATGTCCCAAATCATGTCTTCGTCATCCACCAGGAGGATGGTTTTAGGGCTTTGGGAGTCCTGCCAGCGGTAGGGGGAGGTGTTGGTGTGGTTCTTCTGGTCGTCCGGAAGTCGGGGGAAGACGAGAATGGCGCTTTCCCGGGGATGGAGGCTGTCGAAGAAGAGGCTGGCGGCATTATGGGCGGCGCTGCCGCACCATTGGAGGGTGGCCAGGAGAGGGAGGTCGTTGGCTTTGGCTTCCTCCAGGCATTGGGAGAAGGGTTTCAGCTGGCGAGGATCCTCCTGGGGGTCAGTCCCCGCGGGGAGGAGATGGAGGAGAGTGTAGTCTCCCTCGTCCCGCAGGCGGAGGAAGGAGGCCTCCTGGCGGGAGAAGGTGCGGTTTTCCAGGATGGCCTGCCATCCGGGCGCTGGGGTGTCTTCCTGCTGGCGCATCCGATCCAATCCTTCCAGGAGATGGAGAATCAGTTCCTGGGCTTCGAAGGGGTCGGCGGCGATGAAGGCGGTGGGATCCAGGCGGGCCTGGATCTTGGGGGCCTGGGGATGTTTTTTCTGATAGTGTTCCAATACGGCCTGGGTGAGGCGGGAGAAATGGAGTCGTTCTCCGGTGATGGGGGGGAGTTCCTGGAGGATTTGGACCACCAGGGTCTGGATGGCGGAGAGTTCCTTTTGGGCCTTTTCCAGGTAGGCGGTGTTTCCCCGACGGGCGTCCAGCTCGTCCAGGATGAGTTCCTGGTAGCTGTTGGCCTTTTGGAGGGAGATGGCGCATTGCTGGCAGAGTCCCAGCAACAGAGAACGCAGGGCGCTGGCCGCCTCGGAATTTTCCTGGAGCACGGCGAGCTGCATGGCTTCCTTAAGGTCATCCATGGTGGTGGGGGTTCCTGGGGAGAAGAAGGAAAATCAGAGAGTGGCGCATCGAGCGAAGGGGATGATGCCCAGATCCTGGGGAAGGCGGGCGGAGACGGGCATGTCCAGGGCGTCCCGGCGTCCCTTGGCCAGGAAATGGGTGCCGGCCCCGGCAATCATGGCGGCGTTGTCGGTGCAGTATTTGGGCTGGGCCAGGAGGAGGGGGAGCCGCGCGCTCTGGCACCTTTCCTGAAGGAGACGCCGGAGGAGGCTGTTGCAGGCTACGCCTCCGCAGAGGCAGAGGGTTTTGGCGCCCGTGTCCTTGGCGGCGGCCATGGCCTTGGTCACCAGAACCTCCATGACCGCGGCCTGGTAGGAGGCCACCACATCGTGGAGTTCGGCGTCGGAGAGGAGGCGATCCTTCACATGATAGAGGAGGGCGGTCTTCACCCCGGAGAAGCTGAAGTCGTATTTATGTTCGGGGGGAACGGGCTTTCCGGCGGCGCCCACCAGGCCCCGGGGGAAGGAGAAGCGCTGGGGATTTCCCGTGGCGGCCATGCGATCCAGAATCGGCCCTCCAGGATAGCCCAGGCCCAGGATCTTGGCGGCCTTGTCCAGGGCTTCTCCCGCGGCGTCGTCCAGGGTGGTGCCCAGGATTTTGGCCCGTCCATCCTCCGGGAGCAGGACGATGGCGGTGTGTCCTCCGGAGACCACCAGGCCGAGAATGGGGTAGGTGGCGGGGTCTTGGAGGATTTCGGAGCGTTCCAGGAAGGTTCCGTAGAGGTGTCCCAGGAAGTGGTTGACGCCCACCAGGGGGAGGTGGGCGGCGGCGGCCAGTCCCTTGGCGAAGGCGTTGCCCACGAGAAGGGCGGGAATCAGCCCCGGATGGCTGGTGACGGCAATGCCGTCCAGCTTTTCCAGGGGGATTTGAGCCTCCCGCAGGGCGGCGTCCACCACGGGATGGACATTTTTCAGGTGCTCCCGGGCGGCCAGTTCGGGGATCACCCCGCCGTAGGCGGTGTGGAGTCGGATCTGGCTGCTGATGACATTGGAGAGAACCTTCTGGCCGTCCTGGACCACGGCGGCGGCGGTTTCATCGCAGCTGCTTTCGATGCCGAGAATAAGCATGGGGGGATGTCGGGGTGGGCGTCTCCGACGGAGGCGTGGAGGAAGAGAGGGGAGGAATCAGAGAATCCTTCGGAGGGTTGTGAAGTCATCCAGGGTGCGGAGGGAGGCGGTTTCCACGCAGGTGATCTGGAAGGTGGGGCAGGCGAGGGAAAGCATTTCCTGGACCTGTCGGGGATTTTGGAGATAGCTGACCTTGGTTTCTCCCTTGTCCAGGAAGACCAGACGGTAGCAGTTTTCCTGGGGGGGGATGAGGGGGGGGATATCCAGGGGAGGGGACGGGCTTTCCGAAGGGGGGAGGGGGGGCTTCCGGGAAGAGGGGGAGTCCTTGTCGGCGCTGGCCAGGCCCCCAGGGCGGAACGCTTTCCCCCTGCGGCCAGCGGAGGGCAGGGGAACGGGAGGGGGCGGAAAAGGGAAGTCCTCTCCGCCTAGAATCTGGCGGATGCGGTCTTCGCATTCCCGTACCCGCAGGAACTCGGCGTCCCGATAGGCCAGCAGGTCAAGGATTCGGATTTCCTGGGAGAGACCCATGGAGGAAAGCGGTCTGGACAGGAGGACGGGGGATCAGTTCCCGGACTTCTGGGGGGCCTTCTTCTGGGGGGCTTCCCCGTGGTCGGCGGAGGCGGAGGGCTCGGCCTTGGCGGGAGAAGGGGCGGGAGAAGGGGAAGGGGTGGCGAAGGGGGCCACGCTGACCGCGGGGGGCGGGAAGACGAAGAGGTTGGGGGCGCCCATGACTTCGTCCACCTGCTTTTCCAGGGCGGCGATGCGTTCATAGGCGGCGGCCCGTTCCGCCAGCAGGGCGTCGATCTTCTGTCGGGCCTCCAAGGCGGCCTGAATGGTGGCGGCGTCGGCGCGGGTGATGATCTCCACCAGGGAAAGTGGGGGCTTTACCACAGGTTTTTTGTTGTTGATCATGGGAAATCTCCGGAATCTTGGGGAGGTTTGCGGGTAGTCTAGGAAGAAAGGGGCGTGGCCAGGGCTTGAACCGAGGGAAGGGGACTCTGCTTCAAGATTTCCCGGGCCTCAGGAGAGAGAGTGCCACAGGAAATGCCGCGGTAGGCCAGATGGCAGAGGAGTACGGAGTCTCCCCGCAGAATCATGGCCTCCAAAATGTTTTTTTCATGGCACAAGGGATTGGCCAGCATAAGCTTGCAAAGGTATGGACTGGCGGTTTCCGCCAGATGGAGGCGTGTTTGGGAAAGGCGGGGGGAGGGATTCATGGCCAGGGATTCCAGAATCTCCTCCTCTCCTTCCCCGCGCTTCGCCAGGGGAAGGCCGGCCCGATCGTCCAACTGGGGATAGGCGGCCAAGGCTCTGCGCACTTCAGGCAGGGCTTCTCCCCGCTCCTGGGCCAACGCCTGCAGGGCAGGGGACAAGTCCCTGCGCTTCAAAAGGGAAAGCAAGATGGGAGTGTCGCCTCGGCGCAGAAAGTCCTCCTGCTTGTCTGGGGAAATATCCTGGTGTTCCAGCAGGGACAGCATCACCGAGGGGTGGGGGCTGTGGCTCAAGGCCGACACCATCTCCGGGGTGAGGTCTTTCCGGCGGGCCAAGGCCAATTGGGCCAGCTCCTCCCTCTCCTTCACCCAAATCTCCATGCAGGCGGGGGAAAGGCGGGGCACCAGAAGGGCCGCCAGATGGACGGCGGTGTCAATGTCATCGGCCAATCCCACTTGGAATTCCTCCACCAGTTTTCGGTTTTCCAGGAGGGACGCCCGGACGAAAGGGACGCAGTCCTGGGAGAGTTTCAGCTGGACGGGGGAGGAGATGACGGGATTGCGGGCCAGGGTGGCCCGGACATCCACCTGGGGATCCTGGGCCAGGAGGAGGGCCTGCTGGGGGGTGAGCTTTCGGCTGGCGGCGGCGGCCAGCCGGGGGAGGGGGCTGGCGGCGTGCACCATCCGGGGGAGGCAGTTGGGATTGGCGGCCAATGCCTGGAGCACCTGGGGATCCTGGGAGTCCTGGAGGGTTTCCAGGAGCCGGCTGGGGGTGTTGGGCATGGAGGCGAGGAAGAGGGGGACGCCCGGCTCTTCCAGCTCCTTCCCCAACTCCCGCAACACCCCCATCTCCACATTGGCGTTCTGCTGATAGAAGCGGATGGCGGCGGGGGCGTTGGCCCGGATACGTTGTAGCAAATCCTCTTTGTTCAATGGCGCTTCTCCTGGCTGGGCGTGGCAAGCGAACTACTATAACCCCTCCTCCCCAAATCCCCCAGGGCCAGGGAGGAGGGCAGGCCCCTTTAGCCCTCCTTCCCGGGGACGCCGGGAGCGGTCTTGCGGATGGCGGCAAGGCAGGCCAAAAGCAGAAGGCAGAAGACCAGGCCCGCCGCCAATCCATGGCGGAGATTGTTTCCCCAGGCGGCGGCGCACCAGCCCACCATGGCGGGGCCCAGGGTGCATCCCATGTCTCCCCCCAGGGCGCATAGTCCGAACATGGGGGTGCCTCCCCGGGGGATTTGCTGGGCGGCGAGGCTTAAGGTGCCAGGCCAGAGAATGCCCACGGCGAAGCCGGAGAGGCCCAGTCCGGCCAGAGCCAGGGAAGGCCAGGGGGAGAGGATGGTCAGCAGGAATCCCAGGAGGCAGAGGATGGCGCTGGTGGTCATGGCCACTTTCAGGTCAAGGCGGTGGGCGGCGTGTCCGAAGAGGCTGCGGGAGACGAACATGAGGGCGGCGAAGAAGCAGGCCCCCATCAGGTCTCCCATGGATTTGGAGACTTGCAGGGAGGATTCGGCGAAGGCGCTGGCCCACTGGGCCATGGCCTGTTCGATGGCGCCGGCGAGTATCATGAGGGCCACCAGGAGCCAGAAGAGGGGGAGGGAGGCCAGGCGTCGGATGGAGAGTCCTCCCCCTTCCTTCTGTCCCAGGGGGCGGGGCAGGGGAACCTGGGAGAAGTTCCAGGCATTGGCCAGGGGGAGGATCCCCCAGAAGAGGGTCATCCAACGCCAGCGTTGGATGCCGAAGGTGGCGAAGAAGAGGGTGGAGACCAGGATGATGGCAATGCAGCCGATGCAATAGGTGCTGTGGAGGAAGGCCATGCTGGCCACCTTGTTCCGGGTGGGGCACGCCTCCACGGTGGGGCTGGTGAGCACCTCCACAAGGCCGCCCCCCATGCCGTAGAGAATGGAGGCGAGGCAGAGGCCGAGGAAGGGGGAGGGGAGGAGGGTGAGGAGAGACAGGGAGGCGATGCCCAGGCCCATGAGCCCCTGGGAGGCTACCAGACACCGCCGGATGCCCAGGCGGTCCGCATATTTGGCCGCCACCATGTCCATGAGGAACTGGGTTCCGAAGTTGAAGAACATGAGGGAGCCCAGCTGGGCCAGGGTGATGCCCATTTCCCGCTGGAAATGGAGGAAGAGGAGAGGGACGTAGACGACGCTGAGAGCCTGGAGCCCGCTGGAGAACCAGCATGCGTGGATGGTGGAGGAATAGTCGGGGATTCGGGGCATGACGAGGGGGAAAGGGGAAAACAGAAAGGGCCGGCAGTCCGAAGGCCGCCGGCCGGGAGACAGGCGGGACGGGTTAGGAGAAGACCACCTGGATGCGGTGGACTTCCAGGAACTCTGCGCCGGCGGAGGCGTAGTCGCAGAGATACTGCTCCTTCCCCTCCTTTGTGTGGGAGAAGGCGATGCGGTAGCTGCCGGTGTCGCCGTGGTAGCTGTTGAGGCGTCCGTCCTCGGCCAGGACCACCGGGCCCTTCATGTAGCAGAAGGTATTGGGGGTGGTGGGGAGGAAGCGTTGGCGCAAGGTGTGGTCGAAATGGAGTTCCACCTGGTCCCCGTTCTTCCATTCCCGCTCCACCACCGCGTATTCCCCGGGGCGGACGGGGAGGGTCTCCCCGTTGACCTGGAGGAAGTCCGCGCCGGAATCCCGCTGGGGCACCCGGAAGCGGAGGGCCATGGTCCGGGGGGCGTCCATGGACAGGGTGAGGCGGACGTGGTCCCCGGCGAAGGGCCATCCTCCCGTGACGGTGTAGGTGACGCCTGCCAGTCGCACTTCCATGTCTTCGTAGAGATGGAAGACGGGGGCGTTGTCCTTGACCATGACGCCCAGGAGGGGAGCCAGGGCCAGTCCTTCGGGGCCTTGGGCGCGACAGCAGTCCATGCCGTGGAAGGGGCGGTTGAATCCCAGGAGCATCTGGTCCGGGGCGGCGATTTTATAGGCGCCTCCGGCCAGGGGGGTGGGGTTTCGGTGGGTGAAATTGGTGCCGTCCAGGGTCATGGCGCCCAAGAGGGCGTTGTAGAAGGACAGTTCGCACTGGTCGAAGACCTTGGGGTCTCCGGTGAGCTGGAGCATGCGTTCCAGGTAGTGGAGCCAGGTGACGGTGATGCAGGTTTCTCCCATGGCGCCGGTGGCCTTGGGGTCCTTCACGTTCTGCCGGAGGGCCATGTCATACCAGAATTCCCCCCAGGTGTCCTTTCCGCCCCCCACGCCGGTGCAGAGGATTTCCCGGTCCCGGACGCCATTGTAGTAGCGAGACAGGATTTCCTGGGCCTGGGGGAAGTCATCGGTTTCCAGGCAGAGTTCCGCCAGCCCCTGGAAGCAGCTGGTCATCTCGTAGGCCTTCCCGTTGCCCAGTTCCGCCGGGGTCTTGCCCGCCAGGACTCCCTGGAAGATGTCTCCCAGGAGAGAGCAGCCGGTGCGGGCGATGGATTTGGCGAACTCCAGGTGCCGGGGATCCTGGGTGAGGCGATAGACGCGGACGATGGCCCCCAGGAGGGAGCAGGTGGCCAGTCCTTCGTGGCAGCCCACCCGGAGGGGGGAGAGGGGTGCGCCGGGGCCGATCTGGGCCATGATATAGTCCACCAGTCTGGCGCAGGCCTGAATCACCTTGGGATCCCGGTCCAGATATTGGCAATACCGGGTCAGACCCATGAGGACGTATTTTCGCCCCCACATGTCCCAGTTTCCGGGTTGCTTGTCTGTGGCCACGGTGGAGATGCAGCCCTGCTCGTCTTGGGTGGAGAGAATGTCATAGACCGAATCCCGGATCTGGGCCTTCAGCTCCGGATCCTGGGTGACATAGGCCATGAGGATGGCGCCCCGGATCATCTTTCCCCAGAATTCGCTGCGCCAGGTGGTGGTCTCGGTGCGTTCCCGGAAAGGCTGCACCAGAGCGCTCCAGTTCACCCGCTTCAGGAAGTTTTCACGGCAAAGGTCGGCGGCTTTTCCCAACTCGCCCTTGAGGGTGATGGCGCCGGCGGGAAGAAGTTGAAATTGGTTCTGGAGGGGCATGGCGTTCTGGTTGAGTAAGTGAGGGAGGTTAGGGGAGGGCGTGGAGCACTTCGGAGAGAGAGATGGTGCCCTGTCGGAGAAGAACGGGGGGCTGGGCGACCAGGGAGACGACAGTGGAGGCGGCCCCCTGGGTGATGGAGATCACCCCGCCATCCAGGGCCAGATCCGGGGGAAGGGCCAGGTCCTTCAGCCCCTCCTGGAGGGTGGTTGCGGGGGGATTTCCGGAGAGATTGGCGCTGGTGGCGGCGCAGACCAGGCCGGTCTCCTCCATGAGGCGAAGGAGGAAGGGATGGCGGGGAATGCGCAGGCCGATGGTGTCCGTCCCGGAGAGATCGGGCACCACCAGGGTGAGGGGGCCTGGCCAGAAGCGCCGGGCGAGCGCCTCCAGGGAGGCGCTGGAGCGAACCCCCGCCTTTGCCGCCGCCTCCACGCTGGGCGCCAGCATCTGCAGACGCTTGCTGGCAGGCCGGTGCTTCATGGCATACAGACGCTCCCTTCCCTGGGAAGAGTCCCACCGGGTAAGCAGACCGTAGACCGTTTCCGTGGCCAGGGCGATTACTCCGCCCTTCCGCAGGCATTCCTTGGCGGCCTCCAGGGCCTCCGGGGCATTTTCCGGAAGAAGAATCATCGGGGAGAAAGGAGAGCGGGGGGGCGTTTGGCGACGGAGTCGGCGGCAAAGGGAGGCATGGCCTGGAGTATTTCCTCCAATTCCCCCAGCTGCTTTTCCGGATTGGAGGAGAAGAGCACGGGCACTTGTCCGTGGATGCGGTAGAGTCCCTTGGGGGTGGAGGCCACCACCCGTCCGGATTTGACGGAGAGCCGTTCCAATCCCTTCTGCCGGGCCAGGGTCTCAATGCGGTATTGGGTCAGAAGATTGCTCACGCAGCGAGGCGGGGGGCCAAAGCGGTCCCGCAGCTCCTTCCCGAATTCCTTCACTTCCTCCGGGGTCAGCAAGGTCTGGAATTTCCGGTAGAGGGAAAGGCGCATGGATTCATCGCTCACGTATTCCTTGGGAATGCAGGCCTGGGCCTTGTGGGGGACAGGGGTCAGGGAACTGCAGAGCATGTCCAGATTCACCTCCAGGGTTTGCCGCAGGACCCCGGGAAGCTTCTGGAGCTTGGCCACGCAGTCCTTCAACAGCTGGCAGTACAGCTCGAAGCCTACGGCGGCAATGTGGCCGGATTGCTCCTGCCCCAGAAGATTCCCGGCCCCCCGGATCTCCATGTCCTTCATGGCCAGGCGAAAGCCCGCCCCAAGATGGGTGAAGCGGCGGATGGCCGCCATGCGCTCCCGGGCATTGGCGGGCAGCTCGCCCATGGGGGGCAGGAGCATGTAGGCGTAGGCCTGCTGGAAGTTGCGCCCCACCCGCCCCCGAAGCTGGTAGAGCTCCGAAAGGCCAAAGCAATCCGCCCGGTCCACAATGATGGTATTGGCATTGGGAATGTCAATGCCGCTCTCAATGATGGTGGTGGAGACCAGGACGTCGATTTCTCCCTTGACAAAGCGGGTCATGACTTCCTCCAGCTCCTCGGGATCCATGCGTCCATGGCCCACGGCGAAGGTGGCCTGGGGCACCAGATGCTCCAGGACGTTGCGCACGGCCTCGATGGTTTTGATCCGGTTGTGGAGGTAGTAGACCTGCCCGCCCCGCTCCAGCTCGTGGAGGATGGCGTCCTGAATGAGGGGCTTGTCGTAATTGGCCACCACGGTGCGCACGGAGAGGCGGTTGGTGGGGGCGGTCATGATGGTGGAGAGGTTGCGGAGCCCGGAGAGGCTCATGTAGAGCGTCCTGGGGATGGGGGTGGCCGTCATGGTGAGGATGTCCAGGGAGGCCCGCATGGCCTTCAGCTTCTGCTTGTGCTTCACGCCGAAGCGCTGTTCCTCGTCGATGATCAGGAGTCCCAGCTTGGGGATCCGGATGTCCTGGGAGAGGAGTCGGTGGGTTCCGATGATGATGTCCACCTTCCCCTGGTTGAGATCCTGGATGGTGGCGTTCTGGCTGCGGGAGGAGCAGAATCGGCTGAGCATTTCCACCCGCACGGGGAATTCCCGGAAGCGTGCCTGGAAGGTCTGGAAGTGCTGTTGGGCCAGGATGGTGGTGGGCACCAGGAGGGCCACTTGCTTTCCATTCATGACGGCCCGGAAGGCCACCCGGAGGGCCACCTCGGTTTTGCCGTAGCCCACGTCGCCGCAGAGGAGGCGGTCCATGGGTTTGGTGGATTCCATGTCCTGGAAGCAGGCCTGGATGGCCTCTTCCTGGTCGGGGGTCAGGTCGTAGGGGAAGGAGGCGGCGAAGGAGCGTTCCCATTCCGGCATGGGGCGGAATGTGCTTCCCTCGGAGGAGGCCCGCAGGGCTTCCAGGCGCAGGAGTTCCGCCGCCAGATCCCAGGCGGCATGTTCCGCCGCCTCCTTCTTTCTGGCCCAGAGGGAGGCTCCCAGATGGGAGAGGGGCGGGGTGGTCTTGCCCCCGCCCACATAGCGGCTCACCAGGCCGGCTTGCTCCAGGGGCACGTAGAGGCGGGCCTCGTCGGCGAACTCCAGTTCAATGGCCTCCAGCTTCTCCCCGTCGCTCTCCATGACGTGGATCCCGTGAAACCGGCAGATTCCGTGATTGAGATGGACGGCCAGGGCGCCATCCTCCAAGTCCAGAATCTCCTGGGGGCCGGCGGCTTCATAGTGGTAGTCCACGTGACGGTGCTTCCGGGTGACGGGGGCGCGTCCGAAGAGTTCCTGGTCGCTGAGAAGCACCAGTTTCTGATGGGGGAAGAAGAATCCTCCGGGAAGTTCCCGATGTTCCAAGACCAAGGGAAAGTCCCGGGTTTCGGGATCCTGGGCCAAAAGTTCCTGGAGACGATCTATCTCTCCGGCTCCGTTGCAGCAGGCCACGATCTGCATGTTCTCCTTCCGCCAGCGGAGCAGACTGGCCTTGAGCTGCTTCCAGTGCCAGAGGGCGATGCCGTTTTCAGGGTTGGCCACGTCCTCCTGTTCCACGGCGGCAAGCCACTGCTCCTCCAGGGGAAGCACATCCAGTTCGGGGCGTCCCAGGCAGGCCCGGCGTCCCTCTTCCAGCAGAGGGGGGACCTCCATGCGCACCAGGTGCCGGAATTGGGAGATGGACTGCTGCCACTGGGAAAGCTCCCCCGGATCCTCGCTGAAGCATTCCAAGTGATCCTCGATGGCATCGGGGAGCACCAGGGCCAGAGGGGTGGTTTCCGGAGAAAAATATTGGAGAACCCGGGCTTCCTCCTGCCCTTCCTGGTGCTCCAGCAGGGCGGAGCCCCGGGGAGTGATCTGGAAGGAATCCAGCGTTTTCAGGGAACATTGGGTGGAGGCGGAGAAGAAGCGCATGGAGTCGATTTCGTCTCCGAAGAACTCCAGGCGCACGGGGTCGGGATAGAGGGGGGAGAAGATGTCCAGAATGCCGCCTCGCCGGGCGAATTCCCCGGGGACGGTGACCTGGTATTCGTTGTCGTAGTCCAGGGCGGTGAGCTGCCGGGCGAGTTCCTCGGGGGAGATGGTCTGGTGGAGCTTCAGGGTGAAGGTCCGCTTGGCGAAGGATTGGGGGGAGAGGGTGGGGGAGAGGAGGGTCTGGGCGGTGGCCAGGAAGACCGCGGGCCGCCCCGAGAGGACTTCCTGGAGGGAGGCGCTGCGGGTGGCCTCGTTCTCCGGAACCCATTGGCGCCGCCCCAGGGCGACTTCCGGAATGGGAACCACAGGGCGGGGGTCCTCCAGGAGCTCCAGGAAGGCTGCCAGGTGGGAGGAGAGGCTCTCCAGGGCCGTGCTGTCGCTGACCGCCAGCAGAAATTGGCTGTCTCTCCGCTTCTGGAGAAGCCAGGCCGCGGCCACGGAGGTCAGGTCAGGGGCATGGAGAAGGAGCTGGGGAGGAAGGGTTTCCTTCTCCGAAGCGGCCCAGGCGCGGAAGAGGGTTTTCCAGGAGGTCATGGTCTCCCCTCCTTGGACTGGCGTCGCCGGGCCAAGAGCCACTGGGCGGCCTCCCAAAGATCCTGGGCCTGGATGTCTGCCTGGGACAGGGGCTCCGCCCCCTCGCGATGAATCTGGATGGCGGCAAGACCCATGGCCTTGGCCAAGAGTATGTCGGCGGAACGGTCTCCCGCCAAGGCAGACTCCTCCCGGCAGGTGGGAAAATCCTCCAGGGCGGCCTGCACCATGCCAGGAGAGGGCTTCCGGCAGGAACAACGCTCCTCGGGAGCATGGGGGCAGAAATAGGCTGCGTCTAATGTAACTCCTTGATGTTGAAGGAGTTCCTCAAGACGTTGGTGCACGGCCCAAAGCTGGTCCAGAGAAATGAGGCCCCGGCCCACCCCAGACTGGTTGCTCACCAGAATCAGGCGGTAGCCGGCCTCCCGCAAGGAGCGAAGGGCGGGGGCGCTGCGGGGGAAAAGCTGTACCCTCTCCGGATCCCGCAGATAGGGGATGTCGGGAATCAGGGTGTCGTCCCGGTCCAGGAAGAAGGCAGGTCGGGCCTCCTGCTGGGGGAAGACGGGGGTGAGCCGCTTCAGACAGGAGAGGGGGGGAGTCATGGGGCCAGCGTCTCCAGAGTGGCGGCCAGAATGTCTTCCACGGGGGACATTCGGCCTTCTCCCTCTTCCCCGCAGGCCACCCTTCCCCAGACCGGTCCGACGAAGTGCACGCCTCGTTCCCGGAGGAGGCGGCAGTTTTCCTGGGTGGCGGGGTGGCGCCACATGCGGGGATTCATGGCAGGGGCCACCAGGACGGGGCCTTCATGGGAGAGATAGAAGGTGGAGAGGGCGTCGTCGGCGATGCCATGGGCCATCTTGGCCAGGATATTGGCGGTGGCCGGGGCGATGAGAAGGAGCCGGGTCTCCAGGGCCAGCTCGATGTGGCGCGGCTGCCAGGAGGGGGAGTCCCACAGGGAGGTGGTCACCGGAGCCCGGGAAAGGGAGAGAAAGGTCTGGGGAGCCACCAGGCGGGTGGCGCTCTCCGTCATCATGACCCGCACTTCCCATCCCTTCTGCCGCAGCTGGCTGGTGATCTCCGCCGCCTTGTAGGCCGCAATGGAGCCCGTGACGCCTAGGACGATAATGTGCTTTTCGATATGGTCTTGGGAGGACATGGCCGGGTGGCCCGTGGGCGGAGCGGGCAGAAGGAGGGTGAGGAGGTCGGCGGCGGAGCACCCTGATGCCCGCCGGGGGGGGGAAATCCTCAAAATATAAGCCCTGCCGTCTGCCCTGTTCCTGCCCTATTCTCCCAGGAGGGCCTGCAGGGAGAAGACCAGGAGCACCCCTGCCATGAGGGCGAAGGTGGCCTCCTTCTCGAAGCCGTGGGCGTGGGTCTCCGGAATCATTTCGTCGCTGATGACATAGAGCATGGCTCCCCCGGCAATGGCCAGAAGGAGGGGGGCGATGCCGGAGAAGAGGGAGACCAGGCCGTATCCGCCGAAGACGCAGGCCATGCTGGTCAGGCCGATGCCCAGGGCGATGGCCAGGATGCGCCGGGTGGCCACGCCGATGGCGAAGAGAGGAGCCACCATCACCACCGCCTCGGGAATGTTCTGGAGGCAGATGGAACCCGCTACGGTCAGCACCTCCCCCACTTCCCCGGTGCCAAAGGAAACCCCCGTGGCCAACCCCTCGGGAATCTTGTGGAGGGCCACGGCGGAGACGAAGAGGAGGACTTTTCCAATCCCTTGGTTGTGGCGATGCTCCTCCTGATCCACGCCGGCCAGATGATGAAGATGGGGCACCAGACGATCCAGGCAACTCACCAGCCAGCCCCCCAGCAAGGCGCCCGGCAAGGCCATGAAAATGCCCCGGGGGGCCAGAAAGGCGGGAAGAAGCAACCCCACCATGGCCGCCGCCAGCATTACTCCTGCGGCAAAGCCCATGACAATGTCGTGAAAGCGATGGGGAATGCGACGCACCAGAACGCCCAGGAGGCAACCTAGGATGGTGGAGGCGCACACGGCCAGAGAGACGGAAAGAAGAATTTTCATGCAGGAACGGCCTTTTTTGCCAGAACTCTAGGTACAAAGCAAGGGCGAGCCAGAGCATGTGCTGGCCCGCCCTTGCGGGGAGGGAATGGGGGATGGCCCCCTTGGTTTGCGTGGCTTCTAGCGCTTCCGGTATCCGCACTTGGGGCAGACGCCGTTTTCATCCAGGGCGATGCCGCAGAGGGGGCAACGATCCACGGTGCCGGCGGGCGTGAATTCCTGGGAGGCGGCATTGACGCCACTGGTGAAGGTGATCTTGGCGATGTTCAACTTGTCCTTGAGGAGATCGTAGACCATCTTGATCATCCCTTCCACCGTCATGGTCTCCTTGGTGACCACCAGACGGCACTCGGGATAGGCGGTGCACAGCTCGGTCTTGAAGGCGGGCCCCTTCATGGTATTGGTGGGAGCGCCGTCCCGAATTCCCTGCTTCTGGTAGACATCCAGGATGGCGGGCAGGAGGGGATCGTCCTCCCGGAGCACCAGGGCGTGGTCGAAATTCTTGAGAACGGACCAGGCCACCTTCTGGATCTCATTGCAGGGGAAGACCATGTTCACGCCAGGATTCACGGAGTCTTCCACTTCCAGAGTCAGGACGCCAGTGTGTCCGTGGAGATACTGGGCTTCCCCCTGAAAACGGTAGAAGCGGTGGGCATACTGAAGATCGAAAGTCGTGATGGAACGCATAAAAGGCACCTCCTGATGTTCCGCCCTGCACGTAAGCGGCTTGTGGGGAATCTTGATCGTCACTCCCCATCCTTCCCCCCGTGCATGGGAAAGGAATGGGGAGACAAGAGAAAGGGTTCCTTCCGGAGAAGGACGCCTTCTCGCCTAGTAGTTCTCGGCCTCCACCTGGAAGTAGGCCTTGGGATGGAAGCAGACGGGGCAGACCTCGGGAGCCTTCTCCCCAATGTAGATGTGGCCGCAGTTCCGGCACTGCCAGCGGTTCTCGCCCACGCGCTCCCACACCTCGCCACTCTCCAGATTGGCCAGCAGCTTGCGGTAGCGCTCCTCGTGGTGCTTTTCAATGGCCGCTACACCCTCGAACTGCCGGGCGATGGCCTCAAAGCCCTCCTGACGAGCCACTTCGGCAAATTCCTTGTACATCTGGGTCCACTCCTCGTTCTCCCCCGCGGCGGCCGCCAGCAGGTTCTCCGGGGTGGTGCCAATGCCGCCCAGATGCTTGAACCAAAGCTTGGCGTGCTCCTTCTCGTTGGCCGCCGTCTCCTGGAAGAGGGCCGCAATCTGCTCGTAGCCTTCCTTCTTCGCCTTGGAGGCAAAGTAGTCGTACTTGTTCCGGGCCTGGGATTCCCCCGCAAAGGCGTAGGCCAGGTTGGCGGCGGTTTTGCTACCTTTCAGTTCCATGGATGCTGTATCTCCTTATGTACTTGTGGTTTCTGCCAGAACACCAGGGTGCCTGGCCTCGAGAGATGGGGTGGACAGGCCAAAAGGAAAGAAGCCTCCACCCGGGAAATTCCCTGGATTCGTCGTGCAAATAAATTTAATCTTCAAATTGGGATTGCAAGGGGCCTTCCCGAGGTTTTTCCGTTTTTTTCTTGCATACAGGGGCTTCTTCTTCCCCAGAATACCTTGAGAGGGCAACCCGCGTTTCCCCATGCCCGGCGCCTGCAATGCACGCAGAGGACACAGAG
>JAEDMH010000147.1 GCA_016303095.1 Lentisphaeria bacterium
CCTCCGTGTTCCTGCGGCAGCGTCCCTTTCCTATTCCAGGGAGCGTCCTGGGGGGAGCAGAAGCATGCAGTCCCCATAGCTGAAGAAGCGGTATTTTTCCTGGACGGCCTGCTGGTAGGCGGCCATCACCTGGGCATGGGGAGCCAGACAGCAGACCAGCATGAGGAGAGTGGACTGGGGCAGATGGAAGTTGGTCAGCAGCCCGTCCACCACCTTCAAAGTCTTGGGAGGGTAGAGGAAGATGCTGGTTCTCCCCGTGCCAGGCATCACCCGTCCCGTCTCCCCGTCGGCACAAGTTTCCAGGGTGCGCACCGAGGTGGTGCCCATGCAGAAGACCTTCCCCCCCCTTGCATGGGTGTCATTGATGATGGATGCCGCCTCTGGAAGCAGGAAATACTGCTCCTCGTGCATCACGTGCTCCTCGATGGTCTTGCTCTCCACAGGGCGGAAGGTGCCCGCTCCCACATGGAGGGTGACCCGGGCAATGGACACCCCCTTTTCCTCCAGCTGGGCCAAAATCTCCGAGGTCAGATGCAGCCCCGCCGTGGGGCAGGCCACGCTGCCAGGATGCACGGCATACACCGTCTGGTAATCCTCCTTGTCCGACTCCTCCGCCTCCCGGTTGATGTAGGGGGGCAAGGGAGTCTTCCCGTATTTCTCCAGAAGTCCCAGCACATCCTCCTGGTCAAACTCCACCAAACACGCTCCGTCCGGCGCCTTCTCCAGCACCGTCAACCCGCTCCCGTCCCCCTCCAGAATCACCCGGGCGCCGGGACGCAGCCGGCGTCCGGGCTTCAAGAAGGCCTGCCACTGCCGCCCCCCGCGACTCTCCAGCAAAAAGACCTGGACCCGTCCCAGGGTTTCGGGACGATGTCCCCAGAGCCGGGCGGGAATCACCTTGGTGTCGTTGAGCACCAGGCAGTCTCCCGGGCGCAGATACTCTCCAAAGTGGTGAAAATCCGTGGACAAGCGTCGTCCCGTCTCCCGTTCCATCACCAGCATCCTGGCCGCCGCCCGGTCAGCCAGGGGGCGCTGGGCAATGAGCTCCTGGGGCAATGGGAAATCAAAATCGGAAACCTGCATCTCTCCTCCTTTCTCCCTCCCAGGCCTCTAGTCCCGCATCCCCTTCACGGCTCGTTCCGCCTCCCGGCGATCCATCTGCGCCTTCATGGCATCTCGCTTGTCGTGGAGATTCTTGCCTCGGCAAAGGCCGATATCCACCTTGATATGTCCCCGGGGATCGAAGTAGGCCTCCAGGGGAATGATGGTGAGCCCCTTGGCCTCCACGGAGCGCTTCAGCTTCCGCAATTCCTTTTTGTGCAGCAGGAGCTGGCGTTGGCGCAGGGGGGGATGGTTGTTGTAGCTGCCCATGGCGTAGGGGGCGATGTTGCACCCAATCAGCTGGGCATTTCCCCGCTGGTCTATGGCCACATAGGCCTGGGAGAGGGACATCCCCCCATTCCGGCAGGACTTCACCTCGGTGCCCGTCAGGGAGATCCCCGCCTGCAGTTTCTCCAGCACCTGGTAGTCGTGAAAGGCTCGCTTGTTTTGACAGATATTCTTCATCGTAGAAACCAAATTCCTGGCCCACGCTCCCAGCGGCTCCTCGCCGGGCTCACATCCCCCTGGGGGAAAGGCCGCTTAATATAGCCCCGCCCCTCCTTCCCTCCCCTACCCCGGGAAGGAAAGCGGATTTTCCCAAAAGATGGCCCTCCGCCCTCCCGGGAGCCTCGGGAAACGCATTAGATTCTCCCCTGGGCCTTTTCCAACAGGGCAGACGCCACCTCCACGCACCGGAGGCAGGGCGTTCCCGTTTGCCCCTTGATCTCCCGGCAGGTCAGAGCCCCCACCTCCTTCTGGAAAGCCTCCTGCAAAGCCGGACGCTCCGCTTCCGGAGCCAGCAGCAAAGCGGCGTACAGCGCCCCGCACATCCCCTCCGGCGCACGCCCCCCGCCGCAGCGGGACAACTCCTCAGCCAACTCCTGGCGACCGTTCCCCAAGGCCACGGACTGGGCGCAGTTGTAGGGATGCCCGGGCGCCGTGAAAAATTCTCCGGAACGACTCATGTCTTTCTCTCTCCTTTTTGACCACAGGACCACACGCCCATGGATTTCTTTGACACCCACACCCATTTTCCGGAGGATTCCACCCCGGAGGAACAGGAAGCCCTGGTGATGGAGGCCCGGCAGGCCGGGGTGAACCATCTTCTTCTGGCGGGCACCTCCCTGGAGGACATCCCCCGCCATCTGGCCTTTGTTCAGGCACATCCCGGAATGTATACCAGCGTGGGCATTCATCCCGAGTGCTGCGAAAATTTCACGGGGGAGGCCGGGCAGCTGGCCCAGCTGCGCCAATGGTGCGAGCGGCCTGGGGTGGTGGCCGTGGGGGAGGTGGGCTTGGACGCCCATTACCAGGAGACCACTTTGGCCCAGCAGGAGACCTGTCTTCGGGCCATGCTCGCCTTGGCGGTGGAGTGCTCCCTTCCCGTGGTGCTCCATTGCCGGGAGGCCTTTGCCGCCTGCTTCCCCATCGTGGAAGAACTTCTTCCTCCGGAGCACCCCATCCAGGTCCACAGCTTTGCAGACGGCCCCCGGGAGATGGAACAGTGGCTCACCCGGAACGCCTACTTCTCCTACAATGGGATGGTCACCTTCAAGAAGGCGGAGAACATCCGGGAGACCCTTCGCCTAGTGCCCCTGGACCGGCTCCTTCTGGAGACGGACGCCCCCTATCTCACCCCCGCCCCCTTCCGGGGCACCCCCAACGCCTCCAAGCACATCCCTCTCATCGCCCAGCGCATCGCCCAGGAACGGGGACTCTCCCTGGAGGAGGTGGCCGCCCTCACCACCCAAAACGCCCGACGCCTCTTCCGCCTCCCCGAAGCCTAATATTCCGCCCTCTGCCGGCTTACCTGCTCCAGATATTGACGGGGGCTGACCCCCACAATCTGGCGGAAGCACTTGGAAAAGTGGAACTGGTCCGCAAAGCCCATCCGGGCCGCCACGTCCTTCAGGAGAACCCGGGGATGATCCGCCAAGTAGGCCTTGATGATCTCCATCTTCTGCTGCATGAAGGCCCGTATGGGGGACATGCCGAAATACCGGCGGCAGGCCCGGGTCAAGGTGGAGGCGCTCATCCCCAAGAGCTGGCATAATTGCGCCATCTCCATGTGCCTCTCGTGATTCTGCTGGAAGCACTCCAGTATCCGCTGCTTCTGCAATTCCTCCTCCACCCGCAATCCACGCCCCTCCTCAAATTGGGGCTTCTTCTCCTCCTGCAGGAAAATCAGCCAGAAGAGAGTCTGAAAAATTCCGTTCAACACAGGGAAGACCCCGCCGGGATGACGCTGCAACTCCCCCTGGAAAAGCCCCAGCAGGGCATGGATCTCCTCGGGATACTGAAGGGAGAAGACGTGCTCCTGCGCCGTGCTTCCCCGGCGGAGAAAGTAGGGGAAGGGAAGTCCGGTGTCCAAGCGATGGATGCTGAACTCGAAGCCGAAGTATTCCAGGGAACCCAGAAGATGATCCTGATGGATGTCCCCCGGCTGAATCAGCAGGGCACTCCCCGGATGCAACACCAGCTCCTGGCCGTTCAGCTGACAGCGATAGATCCCCTTCTGGGGCAGAATCAACTCGTAGTGGCTGTGGCGGTGCTGGGGATACTCCCAGGAATCATGGAAATAGATGATGTTCCCATTGAGAAGCCCCACGGCAAGCCCCTGGTGACGCCGCAACGCCTGAAAATAGAAGTGGCTGGTTCGAATCTGCCGGGCTCCCTTCCTCTGAAAATCCGCGGAGGGAGGGATGGCATATTGCTCGAACGCCGAGGGAATTTTGAATGAATTTGACATAAAATATCCTTTTCCTCAAACGGGGGCGACACGCTCCCAAATTCCTTCCTTTCTAGAAAGAAAATCAGGGAATAACGGAGAGAATATATCCCCTTTTCTCCCCCTCCGCCACCCCAGAGCCCTGGAGAGAGATTTTGGCAGGAATCAACATATTCTGGACTTGAAAAAGAACCCCGAAGTGACAATAATTATGCAGGGTTTCCGAATCTTTAAGGAATCTCGCGCCCATTTCCCCCGCCTCTCTCTGCTTCAAAACTTCACCCTCCCATGAAAAAATCCTTCACTCTCATCGAACTGCTGGTGGTCATTGCCATCATCGCCATCCTGGCCGCCATGCTCCTGCCCGCCCTCTCCAAGGCACGGGAAAAGGCACGGGCCGTCTCCTGCACCAACAACCTGAAACAGCTCTCCCTGGCCTTCATCGTCTACGCGGATGCCAACGAGGGCTGGATGTGCATTGGCGCCAGAGACATGTCTCCCTGGCTGGCCCAGAACTGGCGCAACGGGCTCTTCTCCGGCATGGAAAACAACTATGACGCCGACTGGAATACCGCCACCTACACCAAGTGGGCCAAAGCCTTCCCCATCGCCTTCTGCCCCAATGAACGGGTGAAGAAATCCGAACACGAATACGGCATCATCGCCATGAGCAATTCCCGGGACTACGGCCACGCCTGCTACCGCACCATCGGCCCCTCCCCCACTTGGCCCACCAGCGACGGATGGGCCGCCATCTACACCCGCCCCGAACAGTTCAAGGCCCCCAGCAGCTACTTCCTGTGGGGCGACTCCACCAACACCGCCGACGCCGAAGGCTATCACGCCGGCGGCGTGGATCCTCGCTGGGGCAGCGTCCACCACGACCTCTCCAAGCACGGGGACAATGGATGCAATCTGGCCTTCGCCGACGGACACGTGGAATCCATCAAGAGCGGCGTGAAGTATGCCGAGCTGGCGGACCAGGAAGCCCAGCATTTCGGCAAATGCGTCTGGGCCTCCTACGGCGGCACCAGCCACAACCATATCTGGATGGCCAAGAATGGACTCAGCGTCCAATTCTCCTATAGCCGCTAGCCCACACCCACACATCAGCACAAAGGCCGTCTCTCTCCCCCCTGGGAAGAAAGACGGCCTTCTTCTTTTCCCCTCCCTCGCTCCGGAAATTGCGCAGGAGAAAAACAAAAAGCGCCTCGCCGCAGAAACGACGAGGCGCAAATGTTTGGTACCGGGCATAGGACTCGGACCTATGACACGTGGATTATGATTCCACTGCTCTACCAACTGAGCTAGCCCGGCAACGGAAAACGCCTTACTATAGCCGCCTCCCTGGATTTTGCAACCAGAA
>JAEDMH010000013.1 GCA_016303095.1 Lentisphaeria bacterium
AAAAACAAAAAGCGCCTACCCCTCGGCCATCCTCCTCTCCAGGGGAAAGAAGGATGACAGGGAATAGACGCTGGGGCGAAAAAGATGAAAAAACGCCACTACCGCCCTAAAGGCAGAGCAAGCCTTTGCGTCCATGATCCCTTGAATTGTGCGGGGGGGGTGGCTTCATAACAGAAATGAAACAGAATATACCCCGAATTTTGGCAAAAGCATATTAGCAAACGGATTAGCCCGAAAAATCCTGTTGCCTCCCTGTTGGGAAAGAGGCTGAATGGCGGATCCGTTTTCCTCAATCCCGGGTGCGCATCCAGACGGCCATATTGGCGGGTCCGCGGTTTTGCCAGAGGGCGTAGGGGATGGCGGTGAAGGGGACGGGAGTGCGCTGGAGGGGTTGGGAGAAATAGAGCGCCTGGGGATCGGGGGCGGCTTCGGCGATGGCGGTGCCGGCGATGGCAGGGGTTCCCTGGGGGAGTCCTGGGGCGGTGGTGAGGGAGAAATTCTGTGGGCTGGGGAGGATGAGATTGGCCACGCCCAGGGGATTGTCGATAGTTTCGCAGGCGAAGACGATGGGGCCTCGTTTCAGGGCGATTCTTCCCGCATTGGAGGTGACCTTGAGATTGGCGTGGAGAGTTTCCACGGGCATGGGGAGGTGGAGGAGGAGGGTTTCCTTTCCGGTCCAGATTCGTTCCTCCAGGGAGACATATCCCTGGACGGGGGGGAGAGCGACGGGGGTGCCGTCCAGGAGGAGTTGGGGATGGCGGCACCAGCCGGGGATGCGCAGGGAGAGGGTTACGGGGCGGGAGGTTTTGGCCGTGATGCGCACCTCCTCCTGATAGGGGTATCCGCCTTCCACCTGGAACTCTCCCCACTCATTTCGCAGGGTGTTGGCCAGGGGGAGATTCAGGCGCACCTCATTGGCTCCCAAGCTCCACACATATTGGAGGGCGCGGGGAAGGAAGCGGCAGAAATTGGTGGGGCAGCAGGAGCACTCGAACCAGGGCTGGCGTTCCTTGGCCCCGGCGTTGTAGACCTGGGTGTTGTCATCCACCTCCAAATAGTTGGTATAGAAGAAGCGGTCTCCCGAGAGGCTGATGCCGGAAAGGACGCCGTTGAAGAGAGCCAGCTCCAGGATATCGGCGTACTGCCCCTCCCCTGTGGCCTTCAGCATGCGATGGGCGAAGAAGACCAGCCCCATGGCGGCGCAGCTTTCCGCATACATCAAGGAGCCATTGGTGAGGTCGTAGTCCCGAGTGAGGACCTCTCCGTGGAAGCTGGAGCCGATGCCTCCGGTGACATACATGCGGCGGGTGGTGAGATTCTGGAAGAGCCGCTGGCAGGCCTGGAGGAGGGATTCGTCCTGGGTCAGCCGGGCCACGTCCGCCATGCCGGAATAGAGATAGACGGCCCGGACGGCGTGTCCCTTGGCTTCCTGGAGTTCCCGGACGGGGCGATCCGCCTGGAAGTAGTCCATGCTTCCGAAAGGATTCTGATGTTCCACCTCTGTGAAGTAGTTGGGGCTTTGCCCCCGTTCGTCCACAAAGTACCTGGCCAAGTCGAGATAACGCCGTTCCCCGGTGGCTTGGAAGAGCCTCACCAGGGCCAATTCGATTTCCTCGTGTCCGGGATACCCCCTCTTCTGCCCCTCTCCCCGGCCGAAGACCTGGGCGATGTAGTCCGCATAGCGGCACATCACCTCCAGAAAACGGCGTTTCCCCAGCATTTCATAGCCCGCCACCGCCGCTTCCATGAGATGCCCGGCGCAGTAGAGTTCGTGATTGGTGCACAGGTTGGTCCAGCGCTTCTCCGGCTCCACCACCGTGAAGTGGGTGTTGAGATAGCCGTCCTCCTGCTGGGCGGAGGCGATGCGCTCCACCAGACGGTCGTATTCCGCCTCCAGGGCGGCATTGGGCTGCAACGCCAGGGAATAGGCCACCCCCTCCAGCACCTTCGCCACATCCGAATCCCAGAAGATGTGGGGGCAGTTGGGCATCCCCTCCTTCCAGGTCAGGTCAAAGGCGGCCAGCCGTCCGGTGACGCGGCACTTCTCCAGGGCGGAGGGGATGGTGGTCTCCAACGCGGTGCGGATGCGGGGGGCGAGGACAGTGTCCCGGAGTTCCACTTGCCGGAGAGAGGCGTCTTGGTAGGAGGCGAAAGGCATGGGGGAAAAAGAAAGAGAGGGGAGAAGGAGGAAAGAGGGGGAGACAGAGAGATTCTGTTTCATTTTTCTGGCGATGGCGTTACTGTAAGAACCCTGCGGGTTTCCTCATAGAGAGTAGAGTATAGAAAAAGGAGACAAAACCGAATGTGCGAGACCTCTTTCTCTTTTCGCTTCCATCCCTTGAACTGCGGACGCTTCATTTCCCGGGGGAAAGGCACCCATCCCACCCGAGTCATTGACTCCCACGAGTTTCTCTTCCTCTTCGGCGGGCATTTGGAGCTCTTCGAGGAGGAGAGGGCCTTTTCCCTAAAGGCGGGGGACTGGCTGGTCCTGCGGAAGGGGCGTCGTCATGGCGGTCTGGCTCCCTACAGCCGGGGGCTTTCCTTTTTCTGGATCCACTTTCTGGGGGAGGAGCAAGAGTTGGCGGACCTGCCCCAGACGGGGCATGCAAGCCGTCCCGAGCGAATGTCCTTCTACTGCCAAAGCCTTCTATCCGAGCAGCAGGAGAGGGAGAGGGACCCCATTTGCTTTCGCCTGCTGCTGGAGCTGGCCCTTCGGGAAGCCCGGCGCTTCCATGTGGATCCCCAGGAGAATCCCCTCGCTCCCACTCCGTTGGCGGAAGCCGCGGAACATCTGGTGCGCACTCGATACGGAGAACCCCTCACCCCGGGAACCCTCAGCCGGGAACTCCACTGCAACCCGGACTATCTGGGAAGAGTCTTCCGCCACCATTTTGGGGAGACCCTGGCCGCCGCCATCAATCGACACCGGGTGAAGAACGCCGCCCGCCTCCTGACCAGCGAAAATCTCTCCATCAAGGAGGTCATGCACCAGGTGGGCTTCCAGGATCCCGCCTACTTCCGACGGAAATTCCGCCTCCACTACGGGGTCGCCCCGGGGGAATACCGACGCTTCCTCACCACCGGGCATCGCAATACCGAATGAGCCTCCCGGGGGAGGAAGCCCCTCCCAGCCTCCCTCCCAGAGGGGGAAATTTCCCGCTGACGAGGAGAAGTCAGGGGAAAACCCAGTCGGGGGCAATATATTGTAGGGTTGCCCCCAAAACCCCCTCTCTGGGGGAGAATGGCACCTTCTCCGGAAGCCCGCCCACCCCCCCAACCCCGCCCTTTCCCCCCTCAATCCACTCCCCCCTCCAAGGAACGCACGGCTTTATGTTCACAAGCGCCGCCATCATCATGCTTTTCGGCATGGGATTCGTCTTCCTCTTCCTCTGCATCCAGGTGGTGATCACCAACCTGTTTGCCAAATTGGCCGGAAAGTACGCCTATCTCCTCCCGGAACCCACGAAGAACACCAAAAAGCCCGCCGCGCCCAAGAGCGACGACGCCTTGACCGTGGCGGTGATCGCCGCCGCCCTGAAGAGCGCCGGAAGACTCTAGAAGATTTTCATAACTACTTGCATTTCAGCAACTTACAACAATAGACAAACAAGGAGATTCTCCCGACCATGAAAAAGATTCGCTTCCTCGACACCTCCTTCCGTGACGGCTTCCAGTCGGTCATTGGCGCCCGTGTGGTCTCCCAGGACTTCCTTCCCGCCCTGGAGGCCGCCGTGGAGGCGGGCTGGAAACACTTGGAGGTGGGTGGCGGCGCCCGTTTCCAGAGCCCCTTCTTCTATTGTGGCGAGAACGCCTTTGAGATGATGGACACCTTCCGGAAGACGGTGGGCGATGAGGTGGAGCTGCAGACCCTGGCCCGTGGCGTCAACGTGGTGGGTCTCTCCAGCCAGTCCAGCGACATCATCGATCTCCATGCCAAGATGTTCAAGAAGCACGGCATGACCACCATCCGGAATTTCGACGCCCTCAACGACATCCGGAACATCAGCTTCAGCGGGGAATGCATCCACAAGGCGGGTCTGCAGCACCAGACCACCATCACCATGATGGGCCTGCCCCCCAACATGGAGACCGAGGCCCATAGCCCCAAGTTCTACACGGGGATCCTGGAGAAGATCCTGGAGAGCGGGATGCACTTCGACTCCCTGTGCTTCAAGGACGCCAGCGGAACCTGCCCCCCCGCCGTCATCAAGGAGACCGTCCGCCGGGCCCGGGAGATTCTGGATGCCGCAGGCAAGAAGGATTGCCCCATCGAGATGCACACCCACGACACCGCCGACATGTCCGTCCAGTGCTACATGGCGGCCATCGAGGGTGGCGCGGAGATCATCGACCTGGCCATGCGGCCCATGTCCGGCGGCACCGCCCAGCCTGACATCCTCACCATGTGGCACGCCTTCAAGGGCACCGAATACACCCTGGATCTGGATCCCGAGAAGATCATGAAGGTGGAGGATGTCTTCATCCAGTGCATGTCCAAGTACATGATTCCCCCGGAAGCCCAGACCACCAATCCCCTCATCACCCTGTGCCCCCTCCCCGGCGGCGCCCTCACCGCCAATACCCAGATGATGCGGGACAACAACTGCCTGGACAAGTTCCCCGAGGTGGTGGCCGCCATGCGGGAAGTGGTGGAGAAGGGCGGCTTCGGCACCAGCGTCACCCCCGTCAGCCAGTTCTACTTCCAGCAGGCCTTCGCCAACGTGATGCAGGGCAAGTGGAAGAAGATCACCCCCGGATACGGCAAGATGGTTCTGGGCTACTTCGGCAAGACGCCCGCCGCTCCCGATCCGGAGATTGTGAAGCTGGCGGCGGAGCAGCTGAAGCTGGAGCCCACCACCGAGGATCCCCGGGCCCTGAACGACAAGGATCCCAACAAGGGCATCGCCCACGCAAAGAAGGTCCTGGAGGAGAACGGACTGCCCGTCACCGACGAAAACATCTTCATCATCTCCACTTGCGACGAGACCAGCAATCCCAAGGGGCTCAAGTTCCTCAAGGGCGAGCGTCCCATGGGCGTCCGCTACGCTGACGCGGCTCCCGCCAAGAAGGAGGCGGCTCCCGCGTCCGGCCCGGTCACCGTCAATGTCAACGGCACCGCCTACCAGGTGAACGCCACCGCCGGCGCCAAAGACACCGCCACCGTGACTGTCAACGGCAAGTCCTACAACGTCACCTTCGGCGCCGCCGCCCCTGCCGCGGCCGCTCCCGCCGCCGCCTCTGGCGAAGGCACTCCCGTGACCGTTCCCCTCCCGGGCACCGTGGTGCGCATCAGCGTCTCCGTGGGGCAGGCAGTGAAGGCCGGCGACGAGATTCTGGTCATTGAGGCCATGAAGATGGAGCAGCCCATCACCGCGCCGGCGGACGGCACGGTCAAGTCCATCGAGGTCTCCGCGGGCGACAGCCTGCAGCCTGGCCAGACCGTGGCCAAGATCTAGTCCTCACTCCCCTTTCGCCGGCGAGGGGTCGCCGGGGCGGTTCCTCCCCCTGGGCGGCCCCCTCTCTCCGGAAGGAAGGGGAAGCTGGTTTCCTCCCCCCTCTTTTGTAGGACTGAGAAAGACATGAAATACTCTCCCTTCATTCTGCTTGCGGTGATGATGGCGGGGCTTTGCCTCCCCCTCTTCTCCCAGGAGACCCCTGACCAGAAAACCACCGCCGTCATCCAGGCGGAAGCCGCCGCTCCCCTGGTCTTCAAGACCAACGACGGGGTCTTCGCCTGCACCCAAGATGCCGCCACCGGCCTCATCACCGTGAGGTACGTCTGGCCCAACCCCGCCGTGGTCTATCAGGCCAACCTGCTCCCCGGCAAGGCCTATCGCCCCGGCCGTTCCATGGCCATCCTGAAGATCAAGGACAAGTACACCGTGGACGGGAACGGGAAAGAAATCGAGCCCCGGAGCAAGCCCGAGCTGAAGCTGGCCATCGCCGCCACGGTGAACAGCCTGGGAGACAAGTTCTCCATGGGCCAGACCCTCGAGCCCGGAGACGTGATCTGCACCCTGATCCCCAGCGTGGTCACCCACGACTCCGTCACCCCCTCCAGCAGCAAGAAGATCAACGCCGGCGACATGCTGTCCAAGCTCTGGCAGTCCACCGGTCTCCGGGACTTCATTGCCATGAGCCAGTTGGAGTGGACCCTGGGCGTAGGCCGTCTCATTATGATTGGCGTTGGCCTGCTTCTCCTCTATCTGGCCATCTTCAAGGGCTTCGAGCCCCTGCTGCTGGTGCCCATCGGCTTTGGCGCCATCATGAGCAACATTCCCCTGGCGGGCCTGGCCGGTCCCGACGGCCTTCTGGGCATCCTCTTCGAGGGGGTGAACCTGGGCCTCTATCCCCTCTTCATCTTCCTGGGCGTGGGCGCCATGACCGACTTCGGCCCCCTCATCGCCAACCCCAAGACCGCTCTTCTGGGCGGCGCCGCCCAGCTGGGCATCTTCGGCGCCCTCTTCCTGGCCATCTGCCTCAACGAGTGGACCCCCATCCACTTCTCCCTCAATGACGCCGCCTCCATCGGCATCATCGGCGGAGCCGACGGCCCCACCGCCATCTATCTCTCCAGCCGCCTCTCCCCCAACCTGCTGGGCTCCATCGCCGTGGCCGCCTACTCCTACATGGCCCTGGTGCCCATCATCTTCCCCCCCATCATCAAGGCCTTCACCACCAAGAAGGAACGGATGATCCGCATGAGCCAGCTGCGCACCGTCACCAAGCTGGAGAAGGTGGTCTTCCCCATCGTCATCACCCTGCTGTGCTGCTTCCTCCTGCCTGACGCCGCTCCCCTCATCTCCATGCTGATGCTGGGCAACCTGCTGAAGGAATCCATGTGCACCGACCGCCTCAGCGACACCGCCCAGAACGCCCTCTGCAACATGGTCACCCTGGTGCTGGGCCTCACCGTGGGCAGCAAGCTCTCCGCCGACAAGTTCCTCAATCTGGAGACCCTGGGCATCCTGCTGCTGGGACTCTTCGCCTTCTCCATCGGCACCACCGGCGGCCTGCTCCTGGGCAAGCTGATGAACAAGCTCTCCGGCGGCAAGATCAATCCCATGATCGGCGCGGCGGGCGTCTCCGCAGTGCCCATGGCGGCCCGCGTGGTGAACAAGGTGGGTCTGGAGGAAGACAAGCAGAACTTCCTCCTGATGCATGCCATGGGACCCAATGTCTCTGGCGTCATCGGCTCCGCCGTGGCGGCGGGCGTGCTGCTCCAGGCCCTGGGCAAGTAGCCCCCTGCCCTCGCCCCGGAAAACCTTCCCTTTCCTCCTCCGGGGCGAGCCCCCTCCCCCCTTCTCCTTAACCCTTTTCCACGATGAAGAAAGTACTCATTCCCACCAAGCTGGACAAGGTGGCCGCCAACTATCTCGCTGGCAAGGGCTACACCGTAGTCCAGGACAGCGAAACGGATTTGATGGCCCTGTGCCAGGCCAATCCCGACACCGAGGCCTTGATTGTCCGTAGCGAGAAGATCACGCCGGAAATCATGGATTTGCTGCCTCAGCTGAAGGCTGTGGTGCGTGCCGGCGCCGGCTACAACACCATCGACATCAAATACGCCCGTCGTCGGAACATTGATGTGATGAACACTCCTGGGGCCAATGCCAATGCCGTGGCCGAGGAGGTCTTCGCCATGATGCTGGCGGCTTCCCGTCATCTGGTGGAAGCGGATGTGGACACCCGTGCCGGGGGCTGGAGCAAGAAGAAGTTCATGGGCCACGAGATCACGGGGAAGACCCTGGGCATCGTGGGCTTGGGGAACATCGGCCAGCTGGTGGCCCGTCACGCCCAAGGGTTTGACATGGAGCTTTTGGCCTATGATCCCATCGTCTCCAAGACCCGGGCCGAGGAGCTGAACGTGACCCTGGTTTCCATGGAGGAGCTCTTCACCCGTTCCGACTACATCACCCTCCACATTCCCGAGAACAACGAGACTCGCGGCATCATCAACGCCCGTCTCCTGTCCCTGGCCAAGAAGGGAGTGGTTCTGGTGAACTGCGCCCGGGCGGGCATTGTGGTGGAGGAGGATCTCCGGGCGGCCAAGGCGGAGAAGGATCTGGTCTACTGCAATGATGTCTACCCCGCCGACGTCCCCGGCCCCAAGACCATCGCCGACGTGGCCAAGATCATGGTGCCCCATTTGGGAGCCAACACCACCGAGGCCAACTACACCGCCGCCCGCCGCGCCGGCGAGGAATTGGTGGAATACTTCGAGCAGGGCATCACCCGCTATGTGGTGAACAAGGATCTTCCCGACGGCCTGGATCCCATCTACCAGCATCTGGCCTATCGCCTGGCCACCATCGCCCGGGCCATGGTGGGCACCAAGGATCCCGTCTCCGCCATCCGCTGCAGCTATTATGGCAATCTGAAACCCTTTGCCAAGTGGTTCACGGCTCCCATCACCGCCGCCCTCTCCGAGAATCTCGGGGATGCCAAGCAGTCTCCCGAGGAAGCCACCGCGGCCCTGAAGGCCAGCGGCGTCCTCCTGGATGTGCGGGAGGCCGACGAGCGGAAGAACTATGGCAACGCCATGACCATTGACGTGGAGACCTCCAGCGGCAAAGCCTCCCTCCGGGGCACCGTGGCCGAGCACAAACTCATCATCTCCCGGATCAACGGCTTCGAGAACATCTACATGCTTCCCGTGGGCAACCTTCTGGTGGTGGAGTATCTGGATCGTCCCGGCGTCCTGGCCAAGATCACCACTTGCTGCGGCGATGCCCAGATCAATATCGAGGACATCCATGCGCCCCACGACCTTTCCGGCAAGCGCTCCCTGGCCATCCTCTACACGGACAAGCAGGTGCCCCAGAATCTGGTGGAGCAGCTGAAAAAGGATGTGGACGCCTCTCTGGCCCTCTCCCTCTCTCTCCCAGATTGACCCTCTGCCCGGGTTCCGTCTTCCCACTCCCAGGCGAAGACGGAACTCCTCCCCAAAAACCCGCTTTCCCATCCCGCTTGGGAGCAAAGTGGTTATATTGGGCGCCGTTCCTTTTGTTGCGCCGGGCATCTCCCCCCCCTCCGGCCGATATTTTTCCCGAAACAGACACCTGGACTGGGCGAGTCCTCTCCTCCCCGGTCTTTTCCCTTCCCTTTAGGAGTCCACACATGAGCAAAACCATGACCAAGCGCAAAATCGCGAACGAAGTCGCGGAGCGCATCGGAATCACCCAAAGTGCCGCATTCGAGGCAGTCAAGGCTATGTTGTCCACGATTTCCGACACTCTGGCCGCCGGCGGACATATTGAGCTGCGGGGATTCGGCATCTTTGAGATCGTCACCCAGCGTCAGCGTGTGGGTCGCAATCCCAACAATCCCACCGTTCCCGTGAAGATTCCCGCCCGCAAGGTGGTGAAGTTCCGGGCCGGCACGGAGCTGGCAGAAAGCGTGCGGAAACTGAAGGTGGGGCCGAAAGACTAGCCCCCTTCTCCTGCATCTTTTTCCTTGTGCGGCCCCGGTTCCTCTTCTCCAGGAAACGGGGCCTTCTTCTTTTCCCTACGCTCTTTCTCCCCCCCCGCTATGTGCGCCTTCTTCGGTTTCCTCTCCCTTTCCCCGCCCTTGGGAGAGACCCACGCATCTCCCCTGACCTCCCCCTCCCTGGAGCTCCTCCAGGACGGCGAACTCTCCTATGGGCCGGCTCCCCAGATCTCCCTGGCCCGGCACGGCCACCGCTTCCTCCTCTTCTGGGGAGAGACCTACGCCACGGAAAAGTGGCGGCGGGAGGGAGGAGAATCCCCCAGCGTCTCCCAAGCGGAGGAACTCCTCCAGCGCTGGGAACGAACAGGGCAGCTGGCTCCCGTCATGAATGCCCTGAACGGCCCATTTCTGGCCATCTGCCGGGATCCGGATGCCGGCGCCGTCCACTTTCTCCGAGATCCCCTGGGGCAGAAAGACTTCTTTTTAGCCCAGGGAAAAGGAGGCGTCTTCTTCTCCGACCGACTGGATTTCCTGGCCAGACTTCCGGGGATCGACCGTTCTCACTCCCCGGAGGCCGTGGCGGACTACCTCTCCCTGGGGTACATCCCGGCTCCCCGCACCATCTATGCCAAGATTCTGAAGGTGCCTGCCGGTTCCCGCATCACCTTCGCCCAGGATGGCACCTACTCCCTCCAGCCCTACTGGCATCCCAAATTCACCCTGATCCGAGGCCATGACTGGCTGGAGTCGCGACGCACCACCGAGGAACTCCTCCAGCAGGCCATCGCCCGACGACTGGAGGGAAAGGAGCGTCTGGGCTTCATGCTCTCCGGCGGCGTGGATTCCGGCACCCTCCTGGGACTGGTTCGACGACTCCAGCCTGACCTGCCCTGCCACGCCTACACGGTCACCTTCTCTGAGGAAGCCTACAATGAAGGAACGCTGGCTTCCCAGGTCGCCCAACAACAGGGAGTGGACTGGAAGCACATCCCCGCCTCCCCCGGGGATTTCTCCCGGATGGCCTCCCTCATCGCCGTGGCGGGAGAACCCTTTGGAGACTCCTCCCTCCTGGCCTGCGCCCTGTGCATGGAAGCCACCCAAGGAGAAAGCCTCATGACTGGGGACGGAGGAGACGAACTTTTTGGCGGCTATCGCCGATACCAGGCCATGCTCCACCGTCACAGGATTCCCCAAGGCCTGGAACCTCTGACCCGTCTCCTGGCTCGCTGCGCCGTGGCCCTTCTTCCCTCGTCAAAGGACAACCGCTCCCGCCTGGCCAATGTGGTGCGCGGCCTAGGGGCCTTCGCCAAAGCCCCTCTGGAAGCCTACGCCACCTTCCAGCAGGTGGCCTCTCCTTCCCTGCGAGACGCCCTCCTGGCCCATCCCCAGGAAGAATCCTTCCTCCAGGTCTGGAAACAGAATCTGAAGGAGGAGCGACTCCCGCATCCCGTTCTGGCCTATAATCTGCTGGATCTTCTCCACTATCTTCCCGATGACGGATGCCGCAAGCAGACCATCGCCGCCACCGCCCAAGGGGCAAGCCTCCTCTCCCCTCTGATGGATCGGGAAATCCTGGATTTCATCCAGCACCTCCCCCTGGAGTTCCGGGTCACCACCAAGGAGACCAAACGCCTGCTCCGAAGCATCGGTCAGGAATTCCTGGCCCCGGAGGCCGTCTCCATGCCCAAAAAAGGCTTCGGCGTCCCCGTCTCCCAGTGGTTCCGAGGCCCCCTTGCCCCACTGGCCCAGGAAATGGCCCGCTCCCTCCCCCAATGGGATTCCCGAAAACTCCTCCATCCCCAAATGGTCCATGCCGTGGTGGAAAACCATATCCAGGGCAAACAGGATCACGGCGCCCTCCTCTGGTCTCTCTTTTGCCTGAAGTTCTGGGAGGAGCAATACCCCCTGACATAAACGCCATCCCCAACCTCCCCCCTCCTCTCTCCCCAAAATCCCGGGGAGCCTGGGGGAGGGAGGAATTATGGGGAAAAGGGAGAGCAGCATACTTTTTGATGATTTTATATGTATTTGAATATCAGCATGTTATAACACATTGAAATTCCCTCCTCCCAAGATACGGTATTTCCCGTTCCCCGGGTGTTCCGGGAGTGTTTTGAACCGTATCGAACGGGGCCTTTGGCCCAAGGAGAAGGAGCATGGGCATTCACTGCGCAGAGAATGAGAGGGAGACGGGGAGTTTTCCCGCCCCGCAGCCTCGGGAGGAGAACGAGAATTCCGGGGAGGAGATGAGCATCCCGGAGAAGGAAATCTTGTGTCAGCTGCTGCCGGAAAGCGATGCGCTGCCCTACCCTCTCCATTCCCTGGCCATGTCCCGCGGCCCCTCCACCCGGGAATATGAGCTGCCGGAAGAAAAACGGGAGGAGATTTTCCGAAGCCTATACCCCTTCACCCCATCTTTATCGCTGAAAGACCGGGTCTATGATCTCCATCAGGGGGAAACCTTCCAGGTGAAGGAATACCGGGTGATTCGAGAGCGGAACCGAAACCTCCTGGTCTCCCCCTTTTATCCCCAGACCGGCGGCACCGTGCTGGACTGGCTCCCCGACCAAAATACGTCTCTCCACGTCCTGACTCTCCCCAAAGTCCAAACCCCATAATCCTATACAGAATCACAATCTTCGGCTATCTCGTGGGAATTCCGGAAAGGGGCGAAGCCAGATCTGGTTTCGTCCCCCGGCTTCCGCAAAAGGAGAGTCTAGAGAGTCTAGAAACACTCCCAAGGCGGGACGTGCGCCGCGCAGGCGACAAGGGTTCTCGCTGGCGCTTCACCCCCGTCGCAAAGGCCTGGCCTCCCACCCCTACGGGGTTCGGATTCATATTTTGCCTTGCCGGGGGTTTCGGTCGGCCCTTTGGGCCTCCCTTCACCCCCGTCTAGCGATCCCCTCATCCCTACGGGGGTCAAGAGGATTCCCACCGTCCCCCCCGCAAGCGGGGGGATTCTAGAAAGCTAGAAAGCCCCCTGAGGCGGGACATGCGGTTAGCACGGACCGCCCTCCGTGTCCTCCGTGCGCCCGGCTTGCCGGGCCTTCCGTGCCCGACCTGTTTCCCTCCTCCGTGGCCGACCTGTCTCCCGCAGGAGCGTTCCCCTGGGGGGGGAAGTTAGGAGGAAGTGCAGAGTTTCCGCTCCAGATCGGAGATCTCCTGGCGGAAATCCTCCGATTTTTCGATCTTCTTCTCCACCACGGAAATGGAATGGAGTACCGTGGGGTGACTCTTCTCAAAGCCTGCGGCAATCTCCGGCAGGGATTTTTCCGTCAGCTTACGGGAAAGATACATGGCGATCTGCCGGGGGACCGTGATTTCGCTTTGCCGTCCTTTTCCCTTGAGATCCTGGATGCGCACATCGTAGCGGTGGGCCACAAACTCCTGGATCCGGGTCACCGTGAGCTGCATCGCGGCGTCCACCTCGAACTTATTGCCCACCACCTTGTCCACCAGAGAGCGGGTCAAAGCCCCCACCTTGTCGGGAGAGACCAGATCCAAATAGGCTTGAAGCGTCAGCAGGGAGCTCTCCAAATTCCGCACATTGCTTTTAATGCGCTGGGCCAGATACTCCAGGATGTCGGCGGGGAGCTTGCGGGTAAAGGAGTTCTGCTTTTCCTCCAGGATGGCCACGCGAGTGGGGAGATCGGGAGGCGTGATGTCCACAGTGAGTCCCCACTCAAAGCGGGAGACGAGACGCTTTTCCAGGCCGGAAAGCTCCTGGGGAATCTTGTCCGAGGCGCAGACAATCTGACGATGACTGTTATACAGGGCGTTGAAGGTATGGAAGAACTCCTCCTGCATGCTGTCCTTTCCCTGGAAGAACTGGACATCATCCACCAGGAGCACATCCACGTTCCGGAAGCGCTGGCGGAACTCGGACATCCTCTGGTTTCCCGGGGTGCGCACCGCCTCCACGTAGAGATTGCCAAACTGTTCGCTGGTCAGGTAGACCACATTCTTGGAGGGATCCCGCTCCAGCACATCCCGGGCGATGGCCTGGAGAAGGTGAGTCTTTCCCAGTCCGCTGGGGCCGTGGAGGAAGAGGGGATTCTTGGCCTCGCCAGGATGGGCGGCCACCTCAAGGCAGCTGTTGTAGGCAAAGCGGGTATTCTCCCCCACCACAAAATTCTGGAAGGAAAAGAGGCGGTTCAAATTGTCCAAGGCATGGGAGCCATTGCGCGTCTCCTGTCCGGAGGAAGCCTCCTTCCCCCGGGAGGAAACAACGGGAGCAGGGGCGGACAACTCTTCCACCGGCAACTCGTAGGCTCCCTCCTGAAACACCACGGAGACCTCACGCCCCAAGACGGAGGAGACCACGGCCTCCAAATCCCCACGGTAGTTCTTCTCCGCCCACTCTACAAAGGAATCCTTCGGGAAGCCTAATACCATCTCCTTCTCCGACAAGGAGATAGGACGGGATACCTTCTCGCCAAACCACATCTCCACCTGGGCAGCCGGGATCCGCTCCCGCAACAAGGGCAGACAACGATGCCACAAGGAAAGGAGATTGGGTTCGACAACAGACTCCATGGAGAAAGACTTCCCCCCCCTGCGCCCCTCACACACAACGAGGGAAATCAGAGAAGGACAGAAGAGAAGATAGGGAAAGAAAAAACAGGGAGAATGCCAGAGCATCTCCCGGAACAAAGACAAAAAAAACCAGTTCCCGATTCCCCCTGGCAAGGACGAAGAGCCAAGGGAAGCCCAAGAACGGGAGAAAATCTCACCCCCCTAAGCAAAGGAGAGGAGGACATACGCCTGGACAAAAGCCTAGCCCATCAAAGGCAAACCTGACGCGGCATCCCAGGCACAAGGGGAAAGGTAAGCCATTTTCCAAAATTGGCAACCCCGCCCCCCCCGGCATTTCCTCTCTCTCCTCCCCCCTTTTCCCCGTAAGTGCTTGATTTCCCTCTTGACAAAAAATTTTTTTCTACATCCCACCCCAGGAAACCTCATTTGACACACAAATCGAAAAAACGTCGCAACGGGAAACCCTCCACCCTGAAATTTCATATTGTCCTAATTCCTTGATGCTTCAGGAGGATGTGGAATTATCTACACGGAATCTACAAGTTATCTACAGATAGAAGAATGACAGGCGAATAAAATTTTAACAAATCAATCGCTGATGGATTTTTGGATCCTTCGGGTCTTGGGGACCGCTCTCTGCCGGGTGTTTTCCCCATACTTCATTCCCGGGGCTTTTTTGGGGGGAACCATCCGCGGTTCGGCGTTCTTCACGCTATAGTAGCAGAACTTCGTTGTCCCTGTAGAGCCGCTGCAGGGGCGTTTTGTTCCCGTTTTTTCCATTTTGCGATCGATTCCGCCAGAAAAAAGAGATGAAAGAGAGCCAACGACTTCACGAGATCTACGCAGGTGTTCTGGGCAAAGTCATCGGGGTGTATTTAGGGCGTCCGGTGGAGGGGATGACAAAGGAGGCCATCCAGAAAGAAGTGGGCTTCATCGACCATTACGTCGCCCAGGAGCGTGGGGTTCCCCTGGTGGTGTCTGACGATGACATTTCCGGCACCTTCACCTTTGTGCGTGCCTTGGAGGATTCTGGCCTTGGGGTGGAGACCAGTCCGGTCTTCTTTGGGGAGACCTGGTTGAACTACATTTGGGAGAATCTCACCATCCTCTGGTGGGGAGGGATGGGTCGGAGTACGGAGCACACGGCCTATCTCCGGTTAAAGGCGGGCATCCACTCTCCAGAGTCGGGTTCCATGAAGCGCAACGGGAAGTGTGTGGCGGAGCAGATCGGGGGGCAGATTTTCATTGACGGCTTTGGGTTGGTTTGTCCTGGGCGCCCTGGGCTGGCGGCCCGCTTGGCCCGCATGGCCGCCGGCGTCTCCCACGACGGGGAGGCCGTCCATGCCGCCGTGGTGGTGGCCGCCATGGTCTCCGCCGCCTTCACCATCAAGAAGATGGATCGTCTCTTGGACATTGGCGTCTCCTTCATTCCCCAGGACTGCCTCATTGCCCAGGTGCACCGGGATGTGCGGAAGTGGTGCCGGGAGGACGGGGATTGGGAGGTCACTATGGGCCGCATCCAGGAGAAGTATGGGTATCAGCGCTTTGGAGGCGGCGTTCATGTGATTCCCAACCACGCCTTGATGGTCATGGCCTGGTGCTATGGAAAGGAGAGCTTCCGGAAAGCCCTGGCCATCGCCGTCTCCGCCGGCTGGGACACGGACTGCAACGGAGGCAATGTGGGAACAGTCATGGGCGTGTTGCTGGGGCTGGACAAAATCTGCGAGGAATACGACTTCCGGACGCCCTTTGCGGATCAGGTGTATCTTCCTACGGCGGAGGGAACGTATTCCAACACGGACTGCTGGAGGATTGCCCAGCACCTGGGGCGGATTCTGGACCTTTTGGAGGACCGCCCCCCGGCGAAGCCCCAGGCCTGGCTGGATTTTGCCGCGCCGGGGGCCGTTCACGGCTTCCGTCCTGGCTCCTCCCCCTGCCCGGGAAACAAGCTCTCCCTGGCCAATCCCCGGGGTGAGGGGATGGAGATCTCCGTCGAGGCCAAGAAAGGGGTGGCCAAGGCGGATGTGGTCATGGAGCTGGCCGCCCCTGCCATCCGGGAACTCCCCGCCTTATCCTACCGCTCCATATCCGTCTCTCCCCTCTATCCCGGAATGGAGGTGGAAGCCCTCTTCCAGACGGATCTCCCCTGTGTCATCACCCCCTATGTCACCGTGATGAACCACAAGGGAGAAGATTCCCGGATTTGCGGAGATCCCCAGAAGGATCCCGCCCGTGTGGTCTTCCCCCTTCCGGAGGGGGACTGTCTGTGCGTGCGCCAGCTGGGATTCCTCCTGGAATTCCCGGGAGCGCAGAAGGGGCATGCCGTCCTGCGCAAAGTGAATGCGGGGGGCCGCTTCCGCCATGCCTTCTCCTGCCTTCCCTCCGATGCAGCCCTCTATCCTGGCTGGCTCCTCAATGCGGATGTGACCATGGGCGCCTACTCCGACGAAGCGGAAGAATTGTGCCACTTGTGCAGCAACGGAGAGCGGCGCTACGCCATCACCGGGGGCCAATGGTGGAGCAACCAGTCCATCCAGAGCCGCATCCGGCTCCACGGGGCCGAGATGGCGGGATTGGTGGCCTGCTACCAGGGCACGAAAAAATACCTCTCCCTCACCATCCGCCAAGGCATGCTGGTGCTGGCCCAGGAGTTCTATGGAGAGACCATTCTGGCCAAAGCCCCCCTCGCCTGGGACTCCGAGGACGCCCACGAACTTCGTCTGGAGTGCCGGGACGGCTTGGCCATCGGCTATGTGGATGGGCAGGAAATCCTCCGCTCCTCCTCCATTTCCCTGGAGATGACGGGAGGCGCCGGCTATCTGGTTCAGACTGGAAACGCCGGATTCGGCCAGACTCTCCTCTGCGGCTCCGCCCAAGTGTTCTAATCCCCCTCCCGCCCCCATGGCTTGCCCCTCCCGCGATTTCCTGAAACGCGATGACATTCGCGGCCTCTTCCCCAGTCAGCTCAACGGCGAAAGCGCCCGGCGCCTGGGGAAGGCGGTCTGCGAGCTTCTTCAGAGCAAAGGGAGCCCCCATCCCATTCTGGTGGTGGGCCATGACTGCCGTCGGGGCAACAGGGAGATTTCCCAAGGGTTGTCCCTGGGATTTTGGGAGGCGGGGGGAGAGTGCCGCCAAGCGGGGCTTGTCTCCACGGAGCACATCTACTACCTTTGCGGGGAGGAGGCCGAGAAGTACACCGCCGGCGCCATGGTCACCGCTTCCCACAATCCCCGGGAATACAATGGAATCAAGTTTGTCCACTCCGGGTGCCGCCCCTTCTCCCCTGAGGATCTGGCCTTCCTGGGGCAGCGGGCGGATCAGCTATACACCGAGGATGCCCCCGCCGCTCTGGATCCCCAGCGCTATGCCCGGCACCTCTTCTCGCTGGCCGGGCTTGCGGAACTGCCCGATGCCCCGGAACGCCCCCTGAAACTGCTGGTGCTCGCGGGCAATGGCATGGGACAGGTGGCCTTTGCCTCCCTTGCCGAGCTTCTGGCCTCCAAAGGGATCCAGACCCTCTTCCGGGAGGGACGCCCCAATGGAGACTTCCCCCATGGCGTCCCCAATCCTCTGCTGCCCGACTTCATGGAACGCCTGGGAAAGCAAGTCCGTCAAGAAAAAGCAGACCTGGGCATTGGATTTGACGGGGATGCCGACCGGGCGGGATTCACCGACGAAACCGGCGCCGTCATTCTGCCCTCCCAGGTTCTGGCTCTCATCGCCCAGGAAAAACTGGCCCGCCAGAAAAAGGGCGTCCCCGGGGAGCGCCCCGTCATCATGAAAAATCTCTGCTGCTCCCAGCTGCTGGAGGAGCTGTTTCCCCAGGACGGCCCTGTGGAACTGGTGGAGACCCCCGTGGGCCATGGGCGCATCAAGCAGCTGATGCGAGGGGAAGCCTTCCGGCAAAGAGTGATCTTCGCCGGAGAACACTCCGGCCACTACTTCTATCCCGAGTTCCATTCGGTGGACAGCGGAGTCCTTACCACATTGTACATGGTCGGCCTGGTGCGACGCAGCCAGCTTCAGGGACTTTCCCTCTCCCGTCAATTGGCTCCTTGGCGTGTCCGCTTCTCCTGGTCCGGAGAATTGAACTACCAAATGGAAAGCACGGAGGCCACCCGCCAGGCCATGGCGAAGGTGGCCAAGGCCATGGAGGAGAGAGGAGGCGGATGCCGTCGGGAAGTGCGCTTCGACGACACCCTTCAGGCCCAGCGGGTCTATTCCTCTTCCCTGCCCTACGATCCCCAGAGTCTGGGGGCCCCGGACCTGAAATTCCACTTCTCCCAAGGGGATGACGGCTGGTGGTTTGTGCTGCGCCCCTCCGGAAACGAACCGAAATTGCGCCTCAATGTGGAGGCCTGGGGCCGCGAGGCCGCCCGCCAGTGCCAGGATAAGGTGCAGGCCCTAGAAGCGCTCCTCTTGGCTTCCGGCGCCCAAAAGGCATAGCATACCCCTCCTTCCCTCTCTTCTGCTTCTCTCATGCTTCAACTCGACTTCCAAAAAAATCCCGACGGCCTCGTCCCTGCCATCGTCCAGGATGGAAAAACTGGACAAGTCCTCATGCTCGCCTATCTCAATCAGGAGGCCTGGGAGCTATGCCAAAAGACCGGTCTGGGCACTTATTGGTCCCGTTCCCGCCAAGAAATCTGGGTCAAGGGAAAAACCTCCGGCAATCTCCAGAAGATTCAGGAGATTCGGGTGGATTGCGATTTGGACACCGTGATTCTCAAGGTGGAGCAGGTGGGCGGAGCCGCCTGCCACGAAGGCTATCCCAGCTGCTTCTTCCGAAAGCTGAACCCCGATGGCACGCTGACGGTGGTGGAGGAACGAGTCTTCTCCCCGGAAAAAGTCTACGCTCCCAAGCCCCCCTCGCAGTCCTAGCCCCCCGACCCTGGGGAGCGCGCACGGAACAAAGAGGGATATTTCCCAAGGCGCACCCAGAATCCCCGGCAGGCCGAGAGAGAGAGAAACCATAGAGGGGCGGCCTGCTGCCCATGCTCGCTCCATGTTCCGTGAATAACTTGATGGCAAAAGAACGCCACGCCGTGGAAAAGACGCGGGGGCGCCTTGTTATATCATTATATCTCCTTGCACTGCAATAGTTTATAAAAAAAACCAGGCGAACCTTCAAAAAAGCAAGAGAGGCTCTTGAAGGCCGCCTGGTCGGGAACCTTGGAACGCCGTTAAGGCTTAGGGGGAGTTACAACTCTCCCCGGATCAGCAAGCGTCCCACATGCCACCAGCAAAAGCCGGTGGAAAGAATAATCACCGTGGCGATCATAGCTCCAAAGCCAGGGGTATCGCCCTGGCTCCTCCAGCGTCATCCGTCTTCCCTACCCTGCCGTCAGAGCAGGGGGACGGCGGGAAAGAACGCCTCCGCCCGTTCCCGACGGCGGCTGTTCCCTGTCCATTCTGCGGCATGCAGCGAGAAAGGAGGGGAAAGGGAGAGAACGGGGGAGAGGATCAACAGGATGCTATGAACGGGGGAAAAGGTCCGGCGCGTACGGGGAGGCTGCGGGTGCCCTCCACCCTTCGGAGCGTGTCTTTCTTCCAACGGATGGAGGGGGAGAGAGGGGAGGCAGATTCCGTCGAAAGCGCCAAGGGGAGGCCGCCCCGGGGCATCCAGGAGGAGCCGAACAGGGGCGCGCGTTTTCGGGGAACGGGAGGCGGGGAAAGGCGGCGGGCCTTGTCCTGCTGTTGGCGCAGAGCGCAGGGCGGCCGTTCGGGGTAGCCCGGGCGCAGGGCAAGTCTCTCCTGCCGGGGAGACTCCTCCAGAGAATGTGCCCTTTGTCGGAGAGAGGCGAACCGGTTGGCGTGGGCCGAGGAAGAAGAGAGACAGAAAAGGAGCAGGAGAAGGAGAGCGCACAATCTCTCCTTCTTGCGTCTTCTCCCTTTGCCTGCTCCTGGGAATCTCATGGTCGTCTCTTCTTGCCCCCGGGGAGGCGCCGCCGGGGACCCATAGGGTGGTTACACGGACTTATGCAGGGCGCTGGTATCCACCTTGGCCAGAGGATTCTCGGTGTAGATCTTCTCGTGTCCCTCCCGGATGAACTCGTTCCAGGGTTCCCGGTAGACTTCCGGGGCCGCCCAGCGGACGGCGTTCCCCAAAATCTTCTGGACATTCTCGTCGTGGTAGATGGGGAAGGTTTCGTGGCCGGGGGAGAAATAGAAGATTTTTCCATTGCCCCGGAGGAAGGTCACGCCGCTGCGGAAGACATTGCCTCCCTCGTACCAAGAGAGGAAGAGAACCTTCCCGTCATCGGGAATGTCAAAGCTCTCCCCATACATCTCCGTATGGGGAAGGACAAAGGTTTCGGGCACGCCCTCGTAGATGGGATGGCGGCGGGCCACTTTCCAGATGCGCTCCTTCTCCCCCACTTCCCGCCAATGGAGGGAGCAGGTGGTGCCCATCAGCCGCTTGAAGATCTTGGAGTAGTGGCCGGAGTGCATGACAATCAGCCCCATGCCCGAAAGCACCCGGGCCTGAATCCGATCCACCAGGGCATCCTCCACCCGGGCATGGGCCGCATGCCCCCACCACATCAGCACATCGGTGTTCTCCAGCACCTCCTGGGGAAGCCCCTGTTCCGGCATATCCAAGGACACCGCACGGATTTCCAGATCCTCCGCCTGCAGGGCTTCCTTCAGATAGTTGTGGATGCCGTGGGGATAGAAGCTGCGGCAGAGATCCCCCAGGGCGCTCTCCTCCGTCTCGTGGACATTTTCATTCCAGATGGTGACACGAATCTTTTTCATGGTTGTTGCCTCACGCAAGAAACGAGAACTAGAAAAGAAGGGAACTTCCCCTCACTTGGAACATTAGCGGATATCCAGAAGCTCCACGTCGAAGACCAGAGTGGCCTGGGGAGGAATGACGCCGCCGGCGCCCGCTTCCCCATAGCCCAGCTCCGGAGGAATCACCAAGGTGGCCTTGCCCCCCACGCCGATGCACTGCATCCCCTCCGTCCAGCCAGGAATCACCCGGTTCAAGGAGAACTCCAGGGGCTCGCCCCGATCCACAGAAGAATCGAAGACCGTGCCATCAATGAGACGTCCCGTGTAATGCACCTTCACCACATCGGAGGCCTTGGGACGGCGGGCAGGATCCCCCGGCTCCATCACCAGAATCTGGAGTCCCGAGGGACGGGTCTCCACGCCGGGACGCGCCCCGAACTCCTGACGGTAAGCCTCTCCCTCCGCCTGGTTCTTCTCCCCGCCTTGGGCACTGTGGCAATCTCCGTGGCAATCCCCGCAATCCCCGTGGCATCCGCTATGCTCCATGGAGTGGAAGAGCTTCTCCAGGAGAGCCATGCATTCCTCCTGGGGAACCTGGGGATCGCGCCCCTCCATCATGTCCCGAATCCCCTCCGTCAGGGCATGGAGATCCAAGTCCACAGGAAAGCGGGAGAGTTGGGCGCCCATATTGAGTCCCAGGGCATAGGAGGACTTTTCGTTGTCAGTCTGCAGAGCCATGATACGGGGGAAAAGGAAGAGAAGTAAGGATGGGAACGCCTCTCTTCCCCAGGGCAAAAAACGGCGTGCCGGGTTCCTGCCTCCGGAGGGAGAGGAGAAGCGGTGCTTACTGTAATCCCTCCCTCCCCTCCCACCCTGCCCTTGCAAGGAGAAAAATGCCCCCGATCTCCCTGGAAAAGACGCCAATCCCGGAGGGGGACAAGACGCCGAATACACCTTATGTTATCCGCCCTTTTGCGTTGGAGCGACAAGACTTAAGGCGTGGCGACCTCGTTCTTCCCGCCCTCCCATTCCCTAGGAAGGCAAGGGGATTCCCCATCATCCCGACGGGAGGGAATTTTTTCCAGGTCCAGGATGGTATAGAAAAGGGAACCCCATCTTCCCTGAACGCCAGGGTCGGGAGGGCGGCGCTCCTCCGACCTTCTGGCCTGATGACGGCCCTGTCTTTCCTTCTCTTCCCCCCAGAGAGCCTCCTTTTTTCTCCCCATGAACATCATCATTATTGGCGCAGGAGAACTTGGCCAGCTTGTGGCCGCCAAACTCTGCTCTTTGAACCACGATGTGGTCGTGGTGGACACCAATCCGGAGAATCTGGAAGCGGCCAGCGAGTCCCTGGACACCGGGTTGCTGGTGGGCTCCGCCACGGACGTGGAGGTGCTCAAGCGGGCGGGGGCCAAGGATGCGGATCTCCTGCTGGCCCTCTCCGGGGACGAGCCCTCCAATGTGCTGGCCTGCGCCATCGCCAAGCGACTGGGCACAAAAAAGGCCATCTGCCGGGTCTTCTCCCGCCACCTCTTCTCCCAGGCGGACGGCATCACTCCAGCCTCCTTCCATATCGACCACGTCTTCTCCCCCATCGAGGAAAGCGTGGAGATGATCTACAGCATCCTCCAAAATCGGATCCTCCAGCAGCGGATCACCTTCCAGAATCCCGATGCCTTGGTGGATGTGGTGAACATTCCCCTGAACTGCGCCTTGGCGGGGGTGCCCATCCGCAGCTTCTCCGAGGAAGAGACCCTGAAGAAGGTGCGCCTGGCCGCCATCATCCGGAAACGGGAGCTGATCGTTCCCCACGGAGACACGATCCTCATGCCCGGCGACAAGCTCTATGTGGCGGGCCGGGAGGAGAATGTCACCGCCTTTGTGGAGTGGCTTTCCCACGACAGAAGCGTCCCCCTGGAGAGCATTGTGGTGGCCGGCCTGAGCCCCATCGCCCAGCGCCTCCTCCTCCGGCTCCAGAGCCAGGGCCTGAAAATCCGGATCATCGAGCAGGACCGGGAGAAGGCCGAGAAGGTGCTGGAGGAGCTTCACCAGGGAAACCCCCTGGTCTTCCAGGGGGAAATCACCAATCCCGACATCCTGTCCGAGGCGGATGTGGACAGCTGCGATGTGTTCGCCGCCCTCTCCTCCCGGGACGAAAACAACATTCTGGCCTGCCTGTTGGCCTCCCGCCTGGGAGCGAAGAAGGTCATCGCCCTCACCAGCACGGCGGAATACATGGACATCCTGCCCTCTTTGGAGCAGGCGGGATGCTGGTTCAACACCACCCAGATTGCCGCCAACGGAGCCCTGCGCCTCCTTTCCAACCAGACCATCCGGGTGGATCCCGAGCTGCGGGCCTTGAACGCCCGGATCGTGGAATTGATCCTCACGGAAAAATCCGCCTTTGTGGGAAAGAGAATCATGGACTGCGGCCTTCCCCAGGGCTTCCTCATCGCCTTGACCCTTCGGGGAGACCAGGTCATCACCCCCACCGGCGACACGGTCAATCAGGCGGGAGATCAGTGGATTGTCTTCACCGGCTCCGCCGAACTCCAACAGGTCCGCCGACACATCTAGCCCCCTTTGCCCATGAACTCCCGCAGCGTCCTCTTCACCACCTCGGCTCTCATGTTCATCCTAGGCATGGGCATGATGGCCGCCATCGCCGTCGGCTGGCACCAGGGAGACTCCCTCCTCGCCCTTCGCGGCTTCCTGGGCAGCGCCGCCATCTGCTTCACCTGCAGCCTGATCGCCGCCCACCTCTCCCGACGCCCCTGGAGCATCAACCAGGTGCGAAACTCCCTGCGCTACGGCTTCCTCACCATCTCCCTGGCCTGGTTCTCCTCCATCCTCCTGGGCGCCCTCCCCTTCGTGCTGTGCTGCCACCTGCCCCTGCCCGACGCCATCTTCGAGACCGCCTCCGGCCTGAGCACCACCGGGGCCTCCATTCTGGACGCCACAACAAAATTGCTGGGAGGCAAGAGGCTAGCCGGAGGGCTGGCCGCCCTGCCCCAGGCCATCCTCTTCTGGCGACAGCTGCTGAACTGGTTCGGGGGCATCGGGTTTGTCATGTTTGCCCTGCTCCTGCTGCCCGCCCTGGGAGGCGGCAAGCAGCTCTACAACGCGGAGGTTCCCGGGCTGAAGAACATCTTCGACCAAGTCTCTCCCCGCATTGCCTCCACGGCCCGGATCATGCTGGGATGCTACGTTCTATGGACCGCCATCGTGATTTTGGCCTACCGCCTGGGAGGCATGGACTCCCTCTACGACGCCGTCTGCCATGCCTTTTCCACGGTGGCCACGGGAGGCTTTTCCCCCTATCCGGAAAACTTCGCCCATTTCCCCCGGCCTCTCACCCAATGGCTTTGCACGGCAGGCATGCTCTTCAGCTCCCTGAACCAGGTCCTCATGGTGAAACTCCTCTTCCACCGCCAATTCGCCTACCATCGGGACGAGGAGACCCGGGTCTTCTTTGCCATCGTCCTGGCCTCCATCCTCCTGATCCTCTGGCAGATTCCCCAGCCCGGCGACTTCTCCATCACCGCCCTGGACGGCACCCCCATGCCCAAAGGGTGGGAAACCACCGTGCGCACCGTGGCCTTCCACGTGGCCGCCATCATCAGCACCACAGGCTTCGGCACGGCCGACTACACCCAGTGGGGCATTCCCTGCCTTCCCCTGGTCATCCTCTTCCTTCTGATTGTGGGGGGATGCGGAGGCTCCACCGCCGGGGGCATGAAGCTCACCCGCCTCATTGTGGTCTTCAAGCAGAGCATGGGAGAGATCCGGCGGAAGATCTTCCCCCACCTGCTCCCCAATGTCACCCTGAACGGACAGCGGCTGGACATGACCTCCGTCCATCAGTGCATGGCCTTCTTCTTCCTCTACCTCTCCTCCGTCTTTCTCTGCGCCTTCCTCCTTCCCTTGCTCAGCCCCATCGGGCCGACCGGGGCTCCCCTGGATCTGGAGACCTCCCTCACGGTCGCCCTTTCCTGCCTGAGCAACGTGGGCCCCGGCCTGGGGCAAATCAGCCCCGCCTACACCTTCGCCGCCTTCTCCGCCCCCGCCAAACTCCTGATGGCCTTCACCATGATTGCGGGACGCCTGGAGCTCTACGCCGCCTTTGTCTTGCTCCTCCCCAGTTTTTGGAGCCGCCAGGGACGCAAGCAGGGAACCCGCCTGCGCCCCCTCGCCCCCCGAATCGCCCCGCATTTCCCCTCCCCTCGGCACCGCTCTTGAACCTCCCCGTCCATGCCTCCCGTCGCCCACTTTTTCGCCTTGTATCTTAAACTCTTCTTCCTCCTGACTCCTTTCTTCGTCCTGGGAGTCTTTCTCTCCTTGACAGAGGAGGCGGACGCTCCCCTGCGCCGACGGCTGGCCATGCGGATCTCCCTGGGGGCCGCCGTGGTGACCCTGGTGATTTTTCTGCTGGGAACCCAAATCATGACGTTGTTCGACATTACCGTGGACGCCTTTCGGGCGGGGGCGGGGGTTCTCCTTCTCCTGACGGCGGTGAGCCTGGTCTTGGAGCAGAAGGGCGCGCCCCATCACCATCCCAACGCCGACCGTCTCCTCAATCTGGCAGTGGTTCCCATGGCCACCCCCATCACCGCCGGCCCGGCCACCCTGGGCACCCTGATGGTCATGGGCACCTCCACCCCCTCCTGGGGGGAGAAAACCTTCACTGCCTGCGCCATTCTCCTGGCCTGCTTCTCCATCGGCGCCATGCTCCTGGCCTCCCAAAAGATCCAGAAGCTGCTGGGAAACGACAATATTGCCATCCTCAGCAAAATCACCGGACTCATCCTGAGCGCCATGGCGGCCCAAATGATCGTCGCCGGGGTGAAGAACCTATGGCTGGCT
>JAEDMH010000148.1 GCA_016303095.1 Lentisphaeria bacterium
CCTCTCCTCTCCTTGGAAAACCGAGGGCAAGGGATATAGTACGGCAATTGAACAGATGGTCAATCATTGGTGAATAGGAAGTCATGCCTGCAATGGAGTCGGAGTGTCAGCAACTTCACCCGGATGTGGTGGAGGAGGTTCGGAGCAAGATGTCTCCCAAGGCGGAGTACATCCAGATGGCCGTTCTCTTCAAACTCTGCGGGGATGGCACCCGGGCTCAGCTCCTCCATGCCCTCCTCATCCGGGAACTGTGCGTCTGCGACTTGGCCGCCCTGCTGGGGATCACCAAGTCTGCCGTCTCCCATCAGCTGAAGGTCCTCCGGCTGGCCAATCTGGTCCAGGGAAGACGAGAAGGCCAAAATGTCTTCTACTCCCTGGCCGATGACCATGTGAGGGCCATCATTCACACCGGATTTGAACACATCCGGGAGTGACTGGATTTTCTTTCTGACGGAGCCCCAGGGCTCTGTCTCTTCTCTTTCCTCAATAGTTGAATAGTTTCTCATCTCTTGCTTTCAGGGCGGAGCGTCGCCTCCCTTTCCTCTAGGGTTTTTCCGTCGCGGGGAGGGGACGGAGGTCGTTTCCGGTCTATCCCTCCTTTTTTGGGTGTGTTGAGGGGAAGGCAGGAGAGGAGGTCGCTTCCTCCCCGGCGAAAGCAGGGGGAGGGTTTTTGTTCTCCATTGGATGAGTAGATGTTCAACTGTTGCCCTGCGAAAGAATGCATTGCTGCGCGTTAGGCATGCCTAGGGCGAGCCTTTCCTTCATTCCGGGGATGGATGGTCGGGGAGGGGGTGGGGAGCAGGAATCGGGCCTGTGTCTTCTCCTCTTCCCGGCGATCCGGGGAATCTTTTTGGGACGGGGTGTTTTCTCCTGCCTCCCGTTTTCTTTTGCGTCCCAAATAATGAGTAGTCATTCAACTATTTGTTCATTTGAGTGTAAGAGTTGTCAGGCCGGCCGAGTGGCCGGGCGTTTCCGGGGAAGGCGTGTGTCTTCCTCAAAGACCGAGAGGAACAGGAACATGAGTAGACATCAATGCCCCTGCGGATGCGGGGGAAATGGGAAGCCGAGAAGCTACGCATCCTCGGCGTTTTCAGGTTTTTCCGGGGAAATTGGGGAAGGGCCTCTTTCGCAGTTGCCCCTTGGGGTTTGCGGGGAGATCGTGGGGATGCCCTTGGGGGTGCGGAGTCGTCAGAAATTGGCGGATGTGGGACTCATTCCCGGGATTTGCGTGGAGATGGAGGCTCGCGCTCCCTTTGGGAGTTTGTGTCGCATTGGGTTGTTGGGGACCAGCTTAGCCATCAGCATGGAGGATGCCTCTCAGATTCATGTTCGCGTGGTGGAGCGTCAAGTGGGAGGTGAAGCATGAAGAGATATCGCATTGCCTTGGCAGGGAATCCCAATTGTGGCAAGACCTGCATTTTCAATGCTCTGACGGGAGCGCGCCAGCACGTGGGGAACTACCCTGGGGTGACGGTGGAGAACAAATCGGGTCGTTTTTTCTTGGACGGGCAGGAAGTGGAGGTGGTGGATCTTCCCGGGATCTACTCTCTTTCCTCCCATTCTCCCGAGGAGCGGGTGGTCTTCCAGGAGCTGACCGCCGCCGCGCCCAAGTTGGATTTGATCCTGAATGTGATTGACTCCTCCATCCCGGAGCGCTCCCTCTATCTCACCACCCAGCTGGCGGAATTGGGGGTTCCCATGATGCTGGTGCTGAACATGTCCGACGAAGCGGACCGGAAGAAGATCCATTTCGACCACAAGAAGATGGAGGAGTTCTTCGGGGTGCATGTGGTGCGGACGGTGGGACGTACGGAAGAGGGGGTTCGTCCTCTTTTGGAGGCCCTCTCGGTTTTCCTCCACTACGGTCTGGAGCATGGTCCTGCCACCTTGAGCTATGGGGAGAAGGTGGATGGGGAAATCCGCCGTCTCCAGCAGGAGGTTCAGGCGAATCTTCCGGCGGAAGTGGCTCCTGGCGCAGTCCGTTTCTTCGCCACCAAGCTTCTGGAACGGGATTCCACCCTTCAGCAGATGCCTGCCATGGCTCCTCTGCTTCCCTTGGCGGAGGAGAGTCTGAAACGGCTGGGGGGAGAGGCGGACGACACCTTCCTGGCCCGCCGCCGCTACGCCCTCCTGGGGGACTTCTGCCGAAAGGCCATCGTCAACGGAGAGAAAAACCGCCGGGATCTCTCCCGGAAGGCGGACGCCCTCCTCACCCACCGATTCCTGGGACTCCCCATCTTCCTCCTGGTGATCTTCCTCACCTTCTTCTTCACCTTCAATTGCGCCCAGCCCTTCATGGACTGGATTGAAGGGGCCTTTGGATGGCTGGGAGACCTGGTGAAGGAACATTGGGCGGAGGATACTCTCCCCTATCTCCGATCCATGGTGGCGGACGGCATCATCGCCGGCGTGGGGGGTGTTCTGGTCTTCCTTCCCAACATTCTCTTCCTCTTCCTGGCCATCGCCTTGCTGGAGGATTCGGGATACATGGCCCGGGCCGCCTTCGTGATGGACGGACTCATGCGGAAGTTCGGCCTCCACGGCCGGGCCTTCGTGCCTCTGGTGCTGGGCTTCGGCTGCAACGTGCCCGCCATCATGGCCACCCGAACCATCGAGTCGGAACGGGATCGAAAGACCACCATCCTGGTGCTCCCCCTGATGAGCTGCGGCGCCCGACTCCCCATCTACTCCCTGATCATCCCCGTCTTCTTCACGGGACTGTTCCGTCCCCTGGTGATGTGGGGAATCTACCTCCTGGGGGTGGTGGTGGCGCTGGTGGCGGCCCGCTTCATGAAGTCCACCCTCTTCCGGGGAGAGGGGGAGGTCTTCCTGATGGAGCTTCCTCCCTACCGGTGTCCTTCCCTCCGCTCCCTCCTGCTCCACATGTGGGACCGAGGCAAGATGTATCTCCATAAGGCGGGAACCGTCATTCTGCTCACCAGCATCGTCCTCTTCCTCTGCAACACTTTGCCGAAGAAGAGCACCTTCTCCCGGGACTACCCGGGAGAGGCCCAGACCCTGGAGGAGACCCTGCCGGAAGGGGAGGAACGGGAGGAGGCGATGGCCCTCCTGGAAAACGCCCAGGCTGCCGAGGAGTTGGAGTTCACCCTCTCCGGACGGGTGGGCAAATTCCTGGAACCGGTCTTCCGCCCCATCGGCTTCGACTGGAAACTGGTGACGGCCTCCATCGCCGGCCTGGCGGCCAAGGAGGTCTTCGTCTCCCAGCTGGGCATCCTCTATGCCGAAGGAGAGGCGGACGAGGAGTCGGAGGGACTCCGGGCCCAAATCCGCGAGGCATACACGCCTCTCCAGGGATTCTGCATCATGATCTTCACCCTGATGTCCATTCCCTGCTTCGCCACCCTGGCCGTCATCCGACGGGAACTCAATTCCTGGAAGTGGTGCCTTCTGGAGGCCTGCGGACTCTTCCTGCTGGCCTATGTCTCCACCTTCCTGGTCTTCCAAGTGGGCTGCCTCCTGGGATGGGGCTGACCCCTCCCTTCTCTCCCCTGTGACCCCTTCCCGAACCGTCAAGAAGGGGGCCGCATCCCATCCATCCAATCCATAGGAGCAAACCAAGAATGAAACGTTCCTTTCTCTTTCTCCTGACGGTCCTTGCGACTGTCAGCTGTCTGAACGCCCAGGAGAGTCCCCTCTCCGAAACTCCCCTTCCCGTGGAGGAACTCCAGGAAGAAGAGCGGGAGTGGGGCGCGTCCCTCTCCGTGAGCTATGCCAGTCACTACTTTGACAAGGGAGCCTATTCCAATACGGATCCCATCTTCCAGGGAGACCTGGAGGTGACTTGGAAGGAGTTCTTCCTGGGGGGCACCGGCATTCTGGACTGCACAGACCAGAATGACCACCGCCAATCCTTCGAGGAATGGGACTGGACCGTGGGATGGCGCCCCGTGCTGGGAGGAGAGTGGGAGGGCCCCATTCAGGGGCTGGAGTTCCAGCTGGCCTACGTCCGCTACGTCTACCCCCAAAGCCGCGGAGAGGATTTCCAGGAAATCAACCTGGCCGTCAATGCCCAAACCCTTCTCTCCCCGGGAATCGACCTCTACTACGACTTCGAGGATAGCTTCTTCTATGGCAATCTGAATCTCTCCCACACGGTGGAGCTGGCAGAGTCTCTTGCCTGGAACCTGGGAGCCCAGCTGTGGTGGGGAAACCATCGTTTCCAACTCCGGGACTTCGAGGTGCGGGAGAACGCCCCCTTCTCCCTGGTGGCGGAAACCTCCTTGGAATACACTCTCCGGGAGGGAATCTCCTTCGGCCCCTTCGCCGCCGGCGGCTGGGCCCTGGGCCACAAAATGCGGGAAAGCTGGAAGGAGGCCGAGGATCAGTCCGCCTTTAACTGGGTGGCCGGCCTCAGTCTGACTCTCGAATTCTAGCCAAAGGCCGCAAAATCCACTTCGGCTCCCAGGCGGGGGCGGTTCATGCCAGACATGGATCGCTCCTGCCTGCTTTTTCCCAGAAAGCCGGAACCCCAGAATGCCTCCCCGCTCCTCCTCCCCCCTAAAACCATCAGGGGAAACATCGAAATATTCTGCGTGGTGCGAGAGGCGGGACTCGAACCCGCACGCCGTAAGGCACGAGAACCTAAATCTCGGGCGTCTGCCAATTTCGCCACTCTCGCCCTAAAAAGGGCTAGGGTAGGGGCTCTTATCCCTCCCTTCTTGCCAAAAAAAGACCCCCGAACCGTGGAAGATCCGGGGGGCTTTTACATTGGTACCAGAGAAAGGACTTGAACCTTCACGAGCGTAAGCCCACTGCGACCTGAACGCAGCGCGTCTGCCAATTCCGCCACTCTGGCTTGGAAAACGGCCTTACTGTAAGCCCGTTTTTGGGATTTTCAAGCGGATGCGGCCGGATTTTTGAAGATTTCTTGCCCCTTGCCCAGACACGGAGGACACAGAGAGGGAAAACAGGTTAGGCACGGAGATGCCCTGCGGGGCCACGGAGGGCACGGAAACGCCGCTTTGCGGCGACACGGAAGTCACGGAGAGGGCAGAGCCTGCTGCGCCTGCTCCGCCCTGGGTTCTTTTGGGGGGAAAGTCCTAG
>JAEDMH010000014.1 GCA_016303095.1 Lentisphaeria bacterium
TTTCTAGATTTCTAGATTTCTAGATTTCTAGATTTCTAGATTTCTAGATTTCTATGGAGGTAAAGAAACCCTGATCCATCGCTAGACCTAGAACAATTTTTTGCAAGACGTGTCCCCATATCCATGGGGAGGGAATCACGCCATTTCTTTTCCGGATTATCCATAATCAACGCATTCTTTCCCGACTCACGGGACACCAGTAAGTATATTAAAAAAGCAACAGCAAAAACCGTCTTGATTCCATGGGGCTCTCTAGAATCCTTAAGAGAGTCAAGAACCATACGTTTATTCCCTAACCCAAAAGCAAAGGAGGAAACCATGAAAGTCACCATCATTTGTCCCATCTGCGGATTCAAGGCTGAAATCGATGAGTTTGTCGAAGGAAGCACGGTGGAATGTCCCAAATGCAGGGAGCGTTTTTCCTTGGACGTGTCCGTCATTGACACCACCCCAGAAACCCTCTCTCCCCAAACTCCTCCCCAGGTTCTCCCCCTTCAAGCAGCTCCTGCCTTTCCCCAGGAAAAGGAAGGAGCCAGTCCCTGGCAAAACTATGTCAAAGCAGGGGAAAAGACCGATCTTGGGCAAGGGGTTCCCAAGCAACCTGAAAGCCAATCTCTTCACGAAGAAAAATTGCCCGAATTTCCGGAAAAGCCATTTTCCACTCCCATCCTCGCCAAATTCCTGCATATTCTCTCCCTTCTCATCCTACTGGGCGGAGGTGCGGGATTGATTGCCAGTCTTGCCATATACGACCGCACAAGAGAACCGGCATTGATTGGGATAGGCATAGCTTATCTCATCGGCGCAATCATTTTTGCCCTCATTATTTCTGGGATTGAGCAGATCCTTGTCTACATTGCCGAGATGCGCTTCCACGCCATCCGGCATTCCAATTTGATGATCAAGATGCTGAATAGCGGAGCGTTCTCCCGCAAGTGAAGAACCGTCCTTCCGCCCTCTTCCCGTCCCCCCTTCCCTGGAGCGGGGGCGGGGAGGGCTGGCGTCTTGTGGCATGGACCTTTGGCGGCGTGCCGAGGCAACGGTTCCGGCCCTATCTTCCGGGGAGGCACTCTGGCAAAACAGGGAGGAAGATTTACATTCTCCCTCATTCCGGAAATTTTTCCGCGCGCACGTCCCTCCTTAGTCTTCTGGCGACTGGTTTCCTGGCGGGAGTAAGGAGGCGTCCCTTTCCGGCCGTTTTTTCCCAGGTTTCTTCCGCACGCATTGTTCTTTGAAAGGTCTTCTTCCCATGGGCAGGCATTTCTCGGCCATCCTCCTCTGTCTGGCGAGCTTATTCCTCTTCGCCTCCTGCGTCACGGACAGAAGCGCCTCCTATGCTCCGGCAGGGACCTCCCGTCTTCTGTCCACTCCCTCCGATCCCCTGGAGGGATACAACCGTGTGGTGCAAGACGTGAACAAGGGGGTGAGCCGGGGGGTGATCCACCCCGTCGCCCAGGTCTGGCGTTTTCTCACTCCGGAATATCTTCGGGACGGGCTGAGCCGGATGGGAGAGAATCTGGGGTATCCCCTGCGCTTTGTCAATCATATTCTTCAGGGGGAATTTTCCAGCGGCTGGCAGGAGACCCAGCGTTTTGTGGTGAACAGCACGGTGGGGGTTCTGGGCTTCTGGGATCCGGCCACGGCCTGGGGCCTTCCCCAGAACGACACCTCCTTCGGGGAGACCTTCGCCCGATGGGGCATGGGGAGCGGCTGCTATCTGAATCTCCCCTTCTACGGTCCCGGCACCCTGCGGGACGCCCTGGGAAAGGCGGCGGACTTTCCCCTGGATCTTCCCCGGCTTCTGCTGCGTCCCTACCAAGCGGACCTGACCTATCTGGTGCTGACCACCAACCGCATGACCCAGGAGGAACCCCAGCTCTATTCCCTCTTCACCCCCTCCAATCACTACGAACTCTTCCGGATCTTCGCCTCCCACATCCGGAACCCGGAATATCGTTTCCGGGAGCCCCCTGCCTTGGAGGGAGAGCCGGATCCCGACGAATCCTTCGGCGCCCTTCTCCTGACGCCCCAGGATCCCGCCTTCTTCTACGCCAGCCGACAGCGCCAGGTTGCTTTGCCCCAGGGCGGCACCCTCCCCTATACCTGCTATCCCTCTCAAGAGGCCGACACCCTGGTGATCCTCCTCCCCGGCATAGGCTCCCATCGCAACTCCACCGAGGTCACCGCCCTAGCGGAACTTTTCCGCCGCCAGGGATGGGACACCCTGGCTCTCTCCTCTCCTTTCCTGCCGGATTTCTTCCAGGGCATTCCCGACGCCCCCCCACCCGGCTATCTTCCCCAGGACAGCCTGGTGCTGGCCCAGGGAATCCGGGCCGCCCTGGCGGACTACATGACCTATACCCGGAAGACGGCCATGCCCCGGATTGTCATGATGGGCTACTCCCTGGGGGGACTCTACACGTTGCATTTGGCGGCCCTCCAGCAGCGGAATCCCGAACTTCTACCTCCGATCCAGCGTTTCCTGGCCATCAATCCTCCCCGGGATCCCATGGCCGCCCTTCAGACCGTGGATGCCTATGCCGCCACGGCGGAACGCTGGCCCCAGGAAGGCCGGGAGGCCCGCATCGACGCCATGATCCACCGTCTGAGTCGCTGGATGAATCCCCCCCCCGGGGAATCCCCCGCCCCCATCCCTCCCCTCTCCCGGGAGGAATCCCAATGGCTCATCGGGGTTTTCATGCGCCTGAAACTGGTGGAAACCCTCCAAGGGCTGGAACGGCGAACTCCCTCCGGACTCTTCCAGGAAGACCCCAAGGCCTACTTCCACCGCAACAACTTCTTCGCCGAATGCCTGGGATTCCCCTACGAGGACTATCTGACCAAACTCCTGAAACCCTGGTATGAACGCCATGATGTCCAATTGGCCAGCCTCTCCCTGGAGGAGATGGCCGCCCAGTGCCGGCTCGATGCCCTAAGGGATGTCCTGCGCGCCCATCCCCAGGTGCGTTGCTTCCAAAACCAAAACGATTTCCTCATCCAGGAAAAGGATCTGGCCTGGTATCAGGACACCCTGGGAGAGCGGTGTCATATCTTCCCCCGGGGAGGACACCTGGGCACCATGCATCTCCCGGAATACCAGGCGGCCATCCTCCAGGCCCTTCAACCCTGAACCCCGCTCCCCCCCCCGCAGCATTTTCCACCATGCGCAAACTCCTCTCCCTCATGCTCTTCTCCCTTCTCCTTTCTCCCCTGGCCCAAGCGGACGCCCTGCCCGCCCCCACGCTGCCCGCCAGCCTTCAGGAGTCCCTTCAGGCTCGCCAAACCGTCCGCTCCTTCACGGGAGCCCCTCTTGAAACGTCACAGCTGGCCAATCTCCTTTGGGCCGCCTACGGCGTAAACCGGGAGAACGGAAAGCAGACGGTTCCCGCCGCCCTGAACCGCCACGCCTTCATCCTGTATGTCCTCACCCGGGAGGGTGTCCTTCAATACTTTCCCCAGGGGCATCAGGGAAAGAAAGTCTCTTCCCAGAACCTTCTCCCCTATGCCGATGGCAGCGGGCGCATGGGGCCTGAGGCAGGCGCAGCCATCCTCCTGGTGGGGAACCCCCAGATCTTCGACAATCTGGGGGCGGGCGCCGAAAAATCCGCCTTTTACCTGGGAGTGGAAGCGGGCGCCATTGTCCAGGACATCTATCTTGCCTGCGCCGCCCAAGGGCTAGGCGCCGTCTGCTGCGGCTCCCTGAATGCCGAGGCCCTGGCCGAAGCCCTGCATCTTCCCCCGGAGCGCCGCCCTCTCCTTACCGTCGTGGTGGGCCATCCCGCCCCTTGATCCCCCTCCCCTGACTCCCCTTTTTCCCTTGCCATGTTCAGTCCCATCGAAGAGCTTCTCCAGGAACTTCGCCATGGTCGGATGATCATCATCACCGACGACGAAGGGCGGGAGAACGAAGGCGACCTGGTGGCCGCCGCCGAACTCATCACCCCGGAGACCGTCAATTTCATGGTCACCCACGCCCGGGGCCTCCTCTGCGCTCCCATCACCCGCCAGCGGGCCTTGGAATTGGGTCTCAATGAAATGACCCGGAACACCGATCCCCTGGGCACCTGCTTCACCATCAGCGTGGACGCCAACCAGGACACCACCACGGGCATCAGCGCCCAGGATCGGGCCAAGACCATCCGCGCCCTGGCGGATCCCACCGCCCTGGGGGATGCCTTTCATTCTCCCGGCCACGTCTTCCCCCTCATGGGACGCCCCGGCGGCGTCCTGGTGCGGGCGGGGCACACCGAGGCCTCCCTGGATCTTCTCCATCTGGCCGGCCTCACCCCCGCCGCCGCCATCTGCGAAATCATGAATCCCGACGGCACCATGGCCCGTCTCCCCAACCTCCAGGCCTTCGCCCAAGAGCACGGCCTGAAGATGGGATGCGTGGCGGATCTCATCGCCTACCGGCGGAAGAACGAGCGGATGGTGGAATTGACAGAGACCGTGAATCTGCCCACCGCCTACGGAGATTTCACTCTCCACTGCTTCACGGCCAAAACCACGGGGCAGGAGCATCTGGCCCTTGTCCACGGAGAGGTCGCCGGCAAGGAGAATGTCCTCTGCCGCGTCCACAGCGAATGCCTCACCGGGGATGTTTTCCATTCCTGCCGCTGCGATTGCGGCAGCCAGCTGGACACCGCCCTGCGTCGGATTTCCCAGGAGGAATGCGGCATTTTGGTTTACATGCGCCAGGAAGGACGGGGCATTGGCCTGGCCAACAAACTCCATGCCTACCACTTGCAGGAACGGGGGCTGGACACTGTGGACGCCAATGTGCGCCTGGGGTTCGCCCCGGATCTCCGGGAATACGGACTGGGCGCCGAGATTCTCCGGAACCTGGGGGTGCGCAGCATTCGTCTTTTGACCAACAACCCTCGGAAGATCGCCGGACTCTCCGGCTACGGTCTGGAAATCACCGATCGGGTCCCCCTGGTCATGGAAGCCAACGACCATGACCGCAAATATCTGGAAACCAAGCGGGACCGCATGGAACACCTTCTGTAACCCCAATCCTTCTCCCACCCCACACCACCCCACACCGCCATGACCCAAATCTCCACTATCCTGGAAGGCAAGCTGGATGCCACGGGACTGAAAATCGGCATCGTCTGCGCCCGCTTCAACAGCATCTTCGTGGAACAGCTCCTCTCCGGCGCCGAGGACGCCCTGGTTCGCCACGGGGCGGATCCCAAGGACATCACCGTGGCCTGGGTGCCCGGCTCCTTCGAGACTCCCCTGGTCATTCAACGCATGGCCCAAAGCGGAAAATTCGACGCCCTCATCGGCTTGGGGGTGGTCATCCAGGGGGCCACTCAGCACGCCAACATGATCAACGCGGAAGTTTCCAAGGCCTTCTCCCAGATTTCCTTGGCCACCGGGGTTCCCGTGGTCTACGGGGTGGTCACCACGGAAAACATCGAGCAGGCCATTGAACGCAGCGGAAGCAAGGCGGGGAACCGGGGCGCCAGCGCGGCCACCACCGCCATCGAAATGGCCAATCTCCTGAAAGCCCTCCCCAAGACCCCCCGGAAGTAGCCCCTATGTGCACGACAAGTGCCCCCTCCCGGGAGGAGGATGCGCCCCGCCAGCGCCAGGAACTGCCCCGCTCCTTCCGGCTCCAACGCACCACCAGCCGACGCCTGGCTCTCCAACTGCTCTACGCCCTGGAAAGCAATCTGGGCTGGACCAATCCCCTCCCCGCAAACCTGGATCCCTTCCTGGATCTCATCACCGACGAACAGGTCAGCGAAGAGGAACAGGAACAGGGGAAAAAACCCCTCCCCCGCAGCGTCCTCCGAAAATCCTGGTCCCGCAGCCGAAAGCTGGCGGAGGGCGTCCGGGAAACCCTCCCCCAGCTGGACAATGCCATCGCCGCCGCCGCCAAAAACTGGCCCCTCTCCCGCATCAGCCTCCTGGATCGCAACATCCTGCGATTGGCGACCTACGAGATGCTCTTCGCCCCCACGCCCGTCTCCCCCGCCATCGCCATCAACGAGGCTGTGGATCTGGCCCACGCCTTCGGACAAAAAGACTCCTGGCGCTTCGTCAACGGGGTCCTAGACCAAATCCGAAAATCCCATCCCCCACGCTCCTTCACCCTGGGCGCCCCCGCCGAAGCATAGTCCCCTCCCCTCTCCATGTCCCTCTTCAGCTTCTTCAAAAAGGGCCTGCAAAAGACCACCACGGCCATCCAGCGTGGCATCTCCACCCTGTTTACTGATGTAAAAACCTGGGATGCAGACACTTACAAAAAACTTGAACAGACCCTCATCGCCACAGACCTGGGGCCAGCCGTCACCCGGGAGCTTTTGGCGGATTTGAAGGATCGCTACGAGCGTGGGGAGATTTCCACGGGAGCGGACATCAACGCCGCCTGCGCCGAGAAGATTTTGGCGGTGCTGGACGAGGGTTCGGTGCCTCCCATCCACCAGAACCCGGAGGGTCCCACGGTGATTTTGATGGTGGGGGTCAATGGTTCTGGCAAGACCACCTCCATTGCCAAGTTGGCCCACTACTTCATGCAGCAAGGCAAGAAGGTGGTCTTGGGGGCGGGAGACACCTTCCGGGCGGCGGGGGCCACCCAATTGCAATTGTGGGCCCAGCGCCTTTCCTGTCCGGTGGTGGAGGGGAAACTGGGGGGCGACTCCGCCGCCGTGGCCTTTGACGCCATCAAGTCCGGCCTTCGCCAGAAAGCGGACTATGTCATCATTGACACGGCGGGGCGTCAGCACACCCGGGGAGACCTGATGGCGGAATTGGAGAAGGTGCGCCGCATCGCCGGCAAAGCCTTGGCCAACGCCCCCCACGAAATCTGGCTCACAGTGGATTCCTCCATCGGCTCCAACGCCCTGGTGCAGGCCCGGGAGTTTGGAAAGCTCTTCCCCATCACCGGACTGGTGCTCACCAAGCTGGACGGCACGGGCCGGGGCGGCGTGGTGGTGGCCATCCGGAAGGAACTGGGCTACCCCGTCCGCTTTGTGGGTCTAGGAGAGACCCTGGACGACCTCCAGCCCTTCCAGGCGGAGGATTTCACCCGGGCACTCTTCCAAGCCCCGGAGGAGCCCTAGCCTATGTCCGTCTTTGAAGTCCTACGCACTTCCCCAGGTAGCTTCGCCCGGAGAGGACGCCTCCATACCGCCCACGGCGTGGTGGAGACCCCTGTCTTCATGCCCGTGGGCACCCAGGGCACGGTCAAGGCCATGTCCAACCGGGAGCTCCAGGAGGATCTGGGGGCCCAAATCATCCTGGGGAACACCTACCATCTGAACCTGCGTCCTGGCATGGAGTTGATGGCCAAAGCGGGGGGCCTCCACTCCTTCATGAACTGGGACCGGGCCATTCTCACCGATTCCGGGGGATTCCAGGTCTTCTCCTTGTCCAAATTGCGGAAACTCACCCCGGACGGGGTGCGGTTTCAGTCCCATCTGGACGGGCGCACCCTGTTCATGGGGCCCAAGGAATCCATGGCCATTCAGAGGACACTGGGCTCCGATGTGGCCATGTGCTTCGATGAATGCACCCCTTGGCCCGCCACCCACCAGGAGGCGGAAAAGTCCCTGGAGCTGACCCTGCGATGGGCGGCCCAATGCCGGGAACAGCCCCGGGCGGAGGGACAGCTGGTCTTTGGCATCGCCCAAGGAAGCACCTACCAGGATCTTCGGGAGCGGGCCATCCGGGAATTGGAGAAGCTGGACTTTGACGGCATTGCCGTAGGAGGGGTCTCCGTGGGAGAGACCGAATCTCTGATGGTGGATGTGCTCCGCTACTGCGCGCCGGTCCTTCCCGTGGCCAAGCCCCACTACCTCATGGGCGTGGGCACCCCCCGGCAAATCATCCTGGGCATCCTCAACGGCATCGACATGTTCGACTGCGTCCTGCCCACCCGCATGGGCCGCAACGGCAGCGCCTACACCCCCACAGGCACCATCCCCGTCAAGGCCGCCCGCTACCAGGAGGACTTCACGCCCATCCAGGAAGGATGCACCTGCTACACCTGCCGCCACCATACCAAGGCCTATGTGCGCCATCTCCTCCATGTGGGGGAGATTCTGGGCGCCCGCCTCATGACCATCCATAACCTCCACTTCTTCCTAGAGTTGGCCCGTCAAGCCCGGCGCCATTTGGAAGAGGGGACCTTTCCGGACTTTGCCCGGCAGATTCTAGACGCCTATCCTGAAGCCATTCCCCACACCCACGACATCCCCCGATGAAACTCAAAGGCTCCTCCATCGTCGCCCTCCTTCTCCTGATTTTGGCCACCGCTGGATTCCATGCCGATCTCCTGGAGTTCCTGCGGCGACGCTTCACCCAGACCCCGCCGGAAATCGCCCTGGTCTTCCCCACCCAGGGATGGCTCCCCCTGGAGGAGTCCCTGCTTCGCTTCAACATCAGCCAGATGAAGACGCCCCGGGGAGAGGCCCCCTTTGAAGACTATTGCCTCCAAGTCTCCCTCACTGACGCCAAGGGCAACTTCCACCAGGAGACCCTGGAGTGGGAAAACCATACCGCCACCTGGGCTCTACCTGAGCTCCCTCCGGGAAAATTCACCCTCACCGCCATGCTTCTGGAAAAGGGAAGGGAGGATCAGGGCCCCCTCCAAACCCTCCAACGCCAGATGACTGCCCTCCCTCCCCATCCCCCCGCCCCGGGAGAAACCCGCCTGGACGCCTTGGGACGCACGCTGGTGGACGGCACCCCCTTCCTCCCCATCGGACTCTTCATCTCCAATTTCCACGAGGAAAACGACTGGGAACTCTTCCTGGATTCCGATTTCAACTGCTTCATGCCCTACGACTCCCCGGGATTGCGCCTTCCCGGAGACGCCGCCCGGGGACTCCCTCCCCTGGAATCCGCCAAGGCGGTGCTGGACGCCCTCCAACCCTACGGCAAGAAGCTGATCTTCTCCCTGAAGGGGCTCCATGACATTCCCTTCACCCGGGAGGAGGGAAAGAATTTCCAGAGAGCTTACGGCGGGGCGGACTTCGCCGAGACCACCCAGCGCATTGTCGACGCCCTGGGGGGGCATCCCGCCATGCTGGCCTGGTACATCAACGACGAGGTGCCCCTCCAGGATGTGAAAGCGGTGGAGGAGCGGCGTCTTCAGGTCAACCAACGGGATCCCCGGCATCCCACCTGGGGAGTGCTCTGCGACTACGCCGAGGCCCCCTTCTTCGCCATCGCCCAGGATGTGATGGGGGTGGATCCCTATCCCATCCTTCGCAAGTCCCCCTCTGACCAGAAGCGGTGCGTGGAGGCCATGGATGCGGTGGAGCGTTCTGGGCAGCCCTGCTGGTCCGTCCCCCAAATCTTCTCCTATGGCATCTACAAGGCGCGCAAGGATCCGGAGGTCTACCATCGCTTCCTGGTGCCCACCCTGGAACAGGAGCGGGGACTGGTGCTCTATCAGGCCATTCGGGGCGCCAAGGGCTTCATTCTCTATAGCTTCAAGGATCTGAAGCGCCCTTATCAGGAGGAGTATCTCAAGCCCTTTGGCGGGACCCGGGAGGAGTTCCTGAAACGCTGGGAGGAGACCAAAACCTTGGCCACCCTCCTAAAGGAACTGGCTCCCTGGATCCTCTCCGAGACCCCTCGGCAGATCCTTCCCCTGGAAACGGAAGAGGGAGAGGCCGCCGCCGCCCTCTTCCAGAATGCTCAGGGCACCCCCATGGTTCTCCTGGCCAATATCGGCCCCGAAGATCCCCAGGGCACCCTGACCCTTCCCCCGGAACTTCCCCCCATGAAAGCCCGATATGGACACGCCGTGGAAATCTCCCCCGGCACCTGGCAATTCTCCGGCGAAGATATCTGGGGAGAACTCCTCCTGCCGCAAGAGTAACCCCAAAACGCCAGAAACCTAGGATTTTGTGGTATCCTGGGTGGTATCCTGGGAGGGGCGGAAATCGTATTGGGGAGGCAGGGGGACGGCGAGAGGATCGAAGGGGAGTCCCTTTTCCTCCGCCTCCCTTTGGCGGATGAGCAGGTAGATTTCGGAGAAGGTGGTTTCTCCCTCCCGGATGTCGGGGAGTTCCCGGACCGCTTTTTCCTGGATGATTTCCTCCGCCTTTCTCCAAGCTCCATCTCCGGCCATGGCGTAGGCGTAGAGGAAGCGCACCATAGGATAGGCGCGCACGGATTCTGGCAAGAGAGTCTCATAGAGGGAGAGGATGGATTTCCAGGCCTCCATCTCCCGGAAGATGCGGAATCCCTCCTTCACCAGAGAGATATTCTCCGGGTGGAGCCGGAGGGCGGCCTCGGTGGAGGTCATGCACTCCTCCCGGCGTCCCAGCAGGCGGAGGGCACAGGCCAGCCCGTAGTGTCCCAGAGTGCTTTCCCGGCAGGCGAGGGAAGCGCGGAACTCCTTCTCCGCCAAGGAAAAGTCCCCTTGATGAATAGCCTGAATCCCCCGATGGGCCAACAGGAACCAATTCCGAGCGCCGGACGGGGTCTGCTCCTCCTTCTCCAGCATGCGGCAGAACTCTGGCTGAACCATGTAGCTGGGAGCCAGCCAATCCTCCTCCGGGCAGGGGAAGCCGCGGCCTTCCAGGAGAGAGCGCCAAGGCGCCTGTTCCTCCCCGGTCTCCCCAAAATCCAGCTGGGGTTCCAGGAGGGATTCCCCGGCAAGCTGGCGGCGGAGATTTTCCAGGGCGCCCCAGCCGGGGCCGGCGAAGAGACGCTTCCCCTTGCGGAGGGCAACGGAGAGGCGGGTGCGTTCCAAAAGCTCCTCCAGCGCCTCTTGCGGCAGGGCTTGATCCAGGGCTTCCCGGGCCTCCCGCCGTGCCTCCTGCCATTCTCCAAAGACGCATTCAGGACGAACTGTCAGGCCGCCATAGGCCTCCAGCCACTCCCAGACGGCATGGGCGGGCATGGGCATGCACTCGGCCTGGGTCTTGCACACCCCGGCCTGAATCTCCACATAGCTTCGCTGATCCGTGCCTAGGAGATGCTGCTGCCAATGGCGCCCCCCGTTGCTCATGCCCCAGGCAAAGAGCTTCCGTCCCTGGAGGCGTCGGGTGGAGGCCAGCACCACCCCTTCCCCGTCTTCGTAGGCTACCAGCTCGTAGGGGCGTTCCCGGGACTCCAGATTGAAGAAATTATCCCGGGCGGTGGCGTGGTTCACGGGAATGGTGGCGTCGAACCCCTCCCGGCAGATGGGGAGCGGGTTCTTCGTGAGAGAATCCTTGCCGTCCGCCAGAGAGTAGTTCACGTAGGTGGTATCCGCCGGCACCACAATGCGCTGCCGGGGCATTTCCTTCACGGCGATGTTGGCCCAGTAGTAGAAGAACGTATCCTCGTCTCGGGGATTCACCACCCGGACCCGATGGAAGAGGAAGCGGGAATTCTCGGGGAGGAAGAAGTCCCGCTGATAGGTGATGCCCCGGATGCGGTGATATTCGTAGAAGCGAAGGACGGGGGTGCCGTCCTCGTCCTGGAGCACATCGGTGAAGAGAGGCTGGAGGGTGGAGGCGTCATGGCCCCGGACGCCGAAATTGAATTCGCCCCCGCCGGCGGCCCAGGCATCGCAGATTCCCAGGCAGCTAGGGCGGAAGAAGGGATTCTCGTAGAAGAGATCCTGGCGACGGTCCTTGTCGTAGAACTTCCAGAGGCGGCCGCCGCAGGTGGGCAGGAAGACCGCCTTCAGATGGGAATTCTCCAAGGTGACCGCGGGAAAGTCGGAGGGGGTGTCGCTCCAATGGTAGACATCCACCATGGTGTAGGGAAGCACATCCCGCACCATCCCCTTCCCCACCCAAAGCCCGTCCTCGGGAGGCACCTGGGAAATCACCTGATAGGGAGGAAAAAGACGCAAAGGAGGCAAGGGAGAACGGGGCAACTCCCCATTGCCCACCAGGGAATACACGCCCGTTTCCAGGGAAGTCCCGCCTTGAACCATGCGCATGACGCTTTCTCCTGAAATATAAGTTGTTGATTATAAAGATGTTATAAAGAAATCAGTTATTCAGGCTGTGAATCGGGGCGGGAATCCGTCCTCCGAAGCGGATAAAGCGTGCGGAGGCGCCGGGATTGCGCACGGGCATGACGGGTCCGCCGCCGAAGAGACCTCCGAACTCCACCCGGTCTCCCGCCTTCTTTCCAGGGGCGGGAATGACCCGGACGGCGGTGGTTTTCTTGTTGATGAGTCCGATGGCCATTTCATCGGCGATGATGGCGGAGAGCGTTTCGGCGGGCGTATCCCCGGGCACGGCGATCATGTCCAATCCCACGGAGCAGACGCAGGTCATGGCCTCCAGTTTTTCCAGGGAGAGGCTACCCTGGGCGGCGGCCTCCGCCAGAGCGGCGTCCTCCAGCACGGGGATGAAGGCGCCGGAGAGTCCGCCCACGGACTGGGAGGCGAAAGCACCGCCCTTTTTGACTGCGTCGTTGAGGAGGGCGATGCAGGCGGTGGAGCCGGGGGCGCCGATGGCGTCCAATCCCAGGATTTGGAGGATTTCCCCGATGGAGTCTCCCACCTTTGGGGTGGGGGCCAGGGAGAGATCCACGATGCCGAAGGGGATGTTCAGGCATCCGGCCACTTCCCGTCCGATGAGTTCTCCGCATCGAGTCACCCGGCAGCTGGTCTCCTTGATTTCCTCGGCCAGATCATCCAGCCCCAGATTCTCCGCTCCATCCCTTTGGATGCGCCGCTGGAGAGCGCTGCAGACCACGCCAGGGCCCGAGACGCCCACGTTGATGACCGCCTCGGGTTCTCCATGGCCGTGATAGGCGCCGGCCATGAAGGGGACATCCTCAGGCTGATTGGCGAAGACCACCAGCTTGGCGCAGGCGAAGCCATCCCGATCTTTGGTGGCCTCGGCGGCCTCCCGGAGGATTTCCCCCACCCGTCCCACCACCTTCATGTTGATGCCGGCACGGCTGTTGGCCACGTTCAGGGAGGCGCAGACCCGCTGGGTCTCCACCAGCATTTCAGGAAGGGATTCGATGAGTTCCCAGTCGGCGGCGCTGGCCCCCTTCTGGACTTGGGCGGAATAGCCGCCCACAATGTCGATGCCCGTGGAGGCGGCGGCGGTGTCCAGGGCCTTGGCCAGCTTCACCATGCCCTTGCGGTCATGGCCGGCGGCCACATCGGCGGCGGGAGAGACCGCCAAACGCTTGTTCACCACGCTGATTCCATATTTTCCCCCCACCCGGTCGCAGGTCTCCACCAGATTTCCGGCATAGCGCTCCACCTTGGCCAGCACCTTGCGGCACATCACCTCGGCGTCAGTGTCCCGGCAGTCCATGAGATTCAGTCCCAGGGTGACGGTGCGCACATCCAGATTTTCCTTCTGGATCATTTCCACGGTGTTGATGATTTGCTCGGTGCGTAGCATAGGCGTAGGGGGGGATGCGGGGAGAGAGAGGGGGAGAGAGAGGGGGAGGAGAGGAATTACCAGCCCAGGTTCCGGGGCCAGAATTCGTCCAGCATTTGATGGATGCGGGGCACCACCACAGTGGGGGTGAAGCCCGCCAGAGGAGGCATGGGTTCTCCATTGCGAACCAGCATGGAGCGCATGCCATTGTTGCAGGCAAAGGCCAAGTCGGTGCCCACCCGGTCCCCCACCATCACCATCTCCCCTGGCTCCACCAGGAAGCGCTCCTGGAGGACCTGGCAGAGCCAGCGATGGGGCTTGCCGGCAATGGCTTGCACCACCACCCCCGGACGGGCCGCCCGGAAAAACTCCAGGAGCATGCCCACGTCGGGGAGATGAGGAGGGCAGACGCAATCCGGATGGGTGGCGAAGAGGGAAACCCCCTTGAGGACAAGGCGGGTGGCGGCATGAAGCTTGGCATAGTCCACCTCCTTGTCAAAGGCCACCAGCAATGCCTGGGGATCCTCCTCCTCGTGGGGAAAGCCCTCGGAGGCCATCCAGCTCCGGAAGCGCTTGGTGCCCATGATGTAGAGACGACGTCCCAGAAGGCCATGGGCCTTCAGCATGAGAAGGGCGCCGTCTCCGCTGGTGACCACATTCCGGGGCTCCACCGGAAATCCGATGCGCCGGAGTTTCTCGCAGTAGTCGCAGGGGGGGATGGAGCTGTTGTTGGTGACGAAACAATACTCCATGTCGCTCTCTTTCAACCGCTGGAGCAACTCCAGAGCGCCGGGATAGGGGACCCCGTCCAGATAGAGGGTTCCGTCCAGGTCGAAGAGAATCAGCTTGGCCTTTCCGTAGGCAGTCATGGGGGGGAGGGGCCTAGAGGGGGAAAGCTACTCGGGGATGACGGGGGAGACCTTCCAGATTTGCTCCGCATATTCCCGGATAGTGCGGTCGCTGGAGAACTTGCCGCTTCGGGCGATGTTCAAGAGCACCTTCCGCGCCCAGGCCTGGGGATCTCCATAGAGCTGGTTCACCCGTTCCTGGGCGGCAATGTAGCTCTTCAGGTCACCCAGCAGCATGTAGTGGTCGCCAAAATCCAGGAGGGACTGGACGATGGGCTGGAAGAGGGAGGGTTCCTGGGGGCAGAAATGATTGTCCCGGATGGCCTCGATGGCGGCGCGGATTTCGGGGTCGGTGTGATAGATGTCCCAGGGAGAGTAGGAGGCGCGCCGTTCCGCCACTTCCTGGGCGGTCATGCCGAAGATGAAGAGATTTTCCTCTCCCGCCTCTTGGGCCATCTCCACGTTGGCTCCATCCAGGGTGCCGATGGTGAGGGCCCCATTGAGCATCAGCTTCATGCAACCGGTGCCGGAGGCCTCCATGCCCGCCAGGGAGATTTGTTCGGAGAGGTCGGCGGCGGGAATGATGAGTTCCGCCAAGGAGACCCGGTAGTCGGGCAGGAAGACCACCTTGAGGCGCTCCCGGACGCCGGGGGTTTCGTCAATGGTCTGGGCCACCGCATGGATGAGACGGATGATCTGCTTGGCCATGGCGTATCCTGGGGCGGCTTTAGCGGCGAAAATGAAGGTGCGGCGGGGGTAGTCCAGGGAGGGGTTCTTCACCATCCGCTGATAGATGATGATGATGTAGAGCACCAGCATCAGCTGCCGCTTGTATTCATGGAGGCGCTTCACCTGGACGTCGAAGAGGCTCTCGGGATCCACGGGGATGTCCAGGGTCTTCTCGATGTAGGCGGCCAGACGGCGCTTGTTCTGCAGCTTCACCTCCATGAGCTGGTGCAGGAACTCCTTGTCCTCCACAAAGCGTTCCAGATCCCGGAGCTTGTCCAAGTCGGTCACCCATCCGTCGCCAATGCGTCCGGTGATGAGGCGGGAGAGGGGCTGGTTGCAGAAGAGGAGCCACCGGCGCTGGGTGATGCCGTTGGTCATGTTGGTGAACTTCTCCGGCCACATTTCGGCGAAATCCTTGAAGATCACGTTCTTCAGGATGTCGGAATGGATCTTGGCCACGCCGTTGACGTGGGTGGAGCCGATGATGGCCAGGTTGGCCATGCGGATGGCCTGGACATCTCCCTCCTGGATAATGCTCATGTTCCGCAGCTTGTCCAGATTGCCGGGATAGAGGGCGGAGACCTCCTCCAGGAAGCGGCTGTTGATGTCGAAGATGATCTGAAGATGCCGGGGCAGCAGGCGTCGGAAGAGGGGAACCGACCACTTTTCCAGAGCCTCGGGGAGGATGGTGTGATTGGTGTAGTTGACGCAGGCGCGGGTGATCTGCCATGCCTCGTCCCAAGGCACGTCGTATTCGTCCACCAGAAGGCGCATCAATTCGGGAATCACCAGAGTGGGATGGGTGTCGTTCAGCTGGATGGTGGCTCGTTCCGGCAGATTGTGCACCGTGCCGCCCTCGGAGAGATGGCGGCGGAGAATGTCATGGAGGCTGCAGGCCACGAAGAAGTACTGCTGCCGGAGGCGCAGTTCCTTGCCCTGCTCAATGTTGTCATTGGGATAGAGGACTTTGGTGAGGTTTTCGGCCCGCACCTTGCTGTCCACGGCATCCTCGTAGGAGCCCTGGTTGAAATCTTGGAAGTCAAACTCGTTGTCCGCCTCGGCGGACCAGAGGCGGAGGTTGTTCACGTTCTGTCCTCCGAAGCCCACCACGGGGATGTCGTAGGGCATGCCATTGACCCGTTCTGCCGGGAACCACCGCCAGATGAGCTTTCCGTTCACTTCCATGCGCCGGATTTCGCCGCCGAAGCAGACGGAGTGGGCGTAGGCGGGGCGCTTGAACTCCCAGGGATAGCCATCCTTCTTCCAGGTGTCGGGTTCCTCCACCTGGGCGCCATTGACAATCTGCTGGCGGAAGAGTCCGTAGTCATAGCGCAGGCCATAGCCGATGCAGGGGAGATGGAGGGTGGCCAGGGAATCCACGAAGCAGGCGGCCAGGCGCCCCAGTCCTCCGTTGCCCAAGCCGGGATCCCGCTCCATCTCCTGCATGTCCTCCCAGGAAAGGCGCCCGTCCTTGAGAGCCTCCTGGCACTGCTGATAGAGGCCCATGTTCATGGCATTGTTTCCCAGCAGGCGTCCGATGAGGAACTCCAAAGAGAGATAGTAGGCCCGCCGGGCATTCTTGGCGGTGTAGCAGTCCTGGGTCTTCATCCAGCGATCCGCCAGCTGATCCCGCAAAGCCACGGAAAAGGCGTAATACCAATCCCGATCCGTCTCCTTGGAGGGGCTGATGGCCAGGGTATGGCGGAGATGCCAGCGGAGTCCCTTGTTCAGGGTCTCCGCCGAGGGATTGTCGAAGGCGTAGTCGGAAGCCATGGAGAGGAAGAGGGAGTCGAGGAGGGAGAGTGGGGAGGTCTATAGGGTGGAGGCCGCCTGGAAGAGGGCTTCCAAATGCCGGGCGGAAAGGCTGCTTTCCGCATAGATCTTGAAGGTATTCTCCGTGCCGGAGGGACGCATGGCGAACCAGCCGTGCTCTGTGGAGACCTTGATGCCCCCAATGGAGGCCCCATTACCCGGGGCATGGGTCAGAATCTGGGTCACCGGCTCCCCGGCCACCTCCTTCACAGGGCAGGAAGAGGCGTCCAAAGTGGACATCCGCCGCTTCTGCTCCGCCGTGCAGGGCTGGTCATGACGGGCGTACCAGCGGGCCCCGAAGGCCTTCACCAAATCCTCGTGGTGCTGGCTGGGGTTCTTGCCCGTGGAGGCGGTGATTTCGCAGGCCAGAAGCCCCAGGATCAAGCCGTCCTTGTCCGTGGTCCAGGTGCCGCCATCCTTCTGCAGGAAGCTGGCGCCGGCGGATTCCTCGCCGCAGAATCCCACGGAGCCATCCAGCAAACCGGGAACGAACCATTTGAAGCCCACGGGCACCTCCACCAGCCGGCGCCCCAGACGCTGGGCCACCAGATCCAGCAGGGTGCTGGAGACCACGGTCTTGCCCACGGCGACATGGGCGCCCCAACGGCTCCTGGTGCGGAAGAGGTAGTCCATGGCCACCGCCAGATAGTGGTTGGGATTCATGAGGCCATGGGTGGGGGTGATGATGCCATGGCGGTCAAAGTCGGGGTCGTTGCCAAAGGCGATGTCGAAGCGGTCCTTCAGCCCCACCAGCCCTGCCATGGCCTGGGAAGAGGAGGGATCCATGCGGATCTTGCCGTCGTGGTCGATGTGCATGAAGCGGAAGTCCGGCTCGTAGCGTCCGTGGAGCAGCGTCAAGTCCAGACCGTATTTCTCGGCAATGGGGATCCAATAGCCCATGCCCGCCCCCCCAAGGGCGTCCGCCCCAATGCGCAGCCCGCTGCTCCGAATGGCCTCAAAGTCGATGATCTTCTCCAAGTCCGCCACATAGGGCGTCACATAGTCATAGTCGTGAATTCTTCCGCTGGCCAGGGCCTGGGACAAGGTCATGCGACGCACTTCCCGGTTGCCCCCCGCCAGAAGACGGTTGGCCTCGTCCGCAATCCACTGGGTGGCCTGGGTGTCCGCCGCCCCCCCCGTCACCGGATCATACTTGAATCCTCCATCCGTGGGGGGATTGTGGGAGGGGGTGATGACAATGCCGTCCGCCAACCCCTTCTTCCGGCCCCGGTTGTACACCACAATGGCCCGGGAAACCACAGGAGTGGGCGTGAACCCTCCCCCCGCCGACGCATACACTTCCACCTCGTTGGCCGCCAAAACCTCCAAGGCCGTGGCATGGGCGGGACGGGACAACGCGTGGGTGTCCATGCCTAGGAAAAGGGGACCCTCCACCCCCTCCCGGCGACGATAGGTGCAAATGGCCTGGGAAATGGCCAGAATGTGATCCTCGTTGTAGCTCAGCTTCAGGGAAGACCCCCGGTGACCGCTGGTGCCGAACACCACCCGCTGCTCCGGCACGGAAGGATCCGGATGCCCTGTGTAGTAGCAGGAAATCAATTGGGGCACATCCAGATACAAAGACTCCGGAACCACTTTGCCTGCCAACTCGTGCATCTTCTCTTCTCGTCTCCTCCGTCTAGGTGGATGGTAACTCGCCTCCCCCGCGGGAGGCCGGAAATCCACTTAATATATATGACCGTTCCACGCCTCCCCCTTCCCTGCCCACCCCCAGAAAGAATCCCCCCATAGGGACGGATCCCCCCCCGCTCCCCACCACCTCCCACAAAATTTTTCCAAAAATACAACCTTTCGAGTTGTAATTCCATTTTTGCCGGTTACAGTATCCCCGCAAACACGATTGTTCGGCTTGTGTTTTCCCGTCCTTGTCGTTTTTCGAGGATGTGCTGTGCTGGTTGTTTGTGTTGGGTACATTTGTTTACAGAGGAGCGTTTGTTCTATGGGGCAGATTCACAAGAGCATTTTAGAGACCATTGGCGGCACCCCGTTGGTGGAGATTCAGCGGTTGAACGCGGGGGGTGCCCGTGTTTTGGCGAAGGTGGAGTACTTCAATCCCGGTGGTTCGGTGAAGGACCGGATTGCCTTGGCGATGATTGAGGCGGCGGAGGCCAAGGGGCAGTTGCAGCCTGGCGGTCTGATCATCGAGCCCACCAGTGGCAACACGGGAGTGGGGTTGGCCTTGGCGGCGGCGGCGAAGGGGTACCACCTGATTTTGACCATGCCGGACACCATGAGCGTGGAGCGTCGGAAGTTGGCGGCGGCCTTTGGGGCGGAGGTGGTCTTGACTCCTGGGGTAAACGGAATGAAGGGGGCCATTGCCAAGGCGGAAGAGTTGCATGCCGCCCATCCCAATTCCATCATTCCCCAGCAATTTGAGAACGAGGCCAATCCCCAACGGCACTATCAGACCACGGGTCCCGAGATTTGGCGGGACACGGATGGCACGGTGGATGCCTTTGTGGCAGGCGTGGGCACTGGCGGCACCCTGACGGGCGTGGGGCGCTTCCTGCGAGAGAAGAAGCCTTCCGTGGAGATCTTCGCCGTGGAGCCTGACACCAGCCCCGTGTTGTCGGAGGGGCATGCGGGTCCCCACAAGATCCAGGGCATTGGCGCGGGTTTTGTGCCGAAGATCCTGGATCGTTCCCTGATCACCCAGGTCATCACGGTTTCTTCGGAGAATGCCGGGGAGACGGCCCGGAAGGCGGCGGCCCAGGAGGGCTTGCTGGTGGGCATCTCCTCCGGCGCCTCCCTCTATGCCGCCCTGGAGCTCTCCAAGAAGCCGGAGTTCGCCGGCAAGACCATCGTGGCCCTGCTGCCAGACACGGGAGAGCGCTATCTGTCCACCTGGCTCTTCTCCTGATTCCCCGCCTTTGCCTTGTGGCCGCGGGAGGTTTTCCCTCCCCCGGCCTTCCCCCCTTTTCATTCCACAGGACCTCCCCGCCCCTTCGGGAAGCCATCCCCTTCCCCCCTGCGGGGCGCCCTCAACCATGGGAGAACGTTGCACATGTCTCAGAACCATACCTATCATTGGGAAACCCTAGCCATTCACGCCGGACAGGAGCAGCCAGATCCCGCCACCCAGGCCCGGGCCGTTCCCGTCTACCGCACCACGGCCTACAATTTCCGCAATAGCCAGCACGGCGCCGACCTCTTCGGCCTGAAGGAAAGCGGCAACATCTACGCCCGCCTCATGAACCCCACCAACGATGTGCTGGAAAAGCGCATCGCCGCCCTGGAGGGAGGCAAAGCCGCCCTCACCTTCGCCTCCGGCACCGCCGCCATCTACTTCGCCTTGACCAACATCGCCAAACTGGGCGACGAAATCGTGGCCGCCAACAATCTCTATGGAGGCACCTTCACCCAGTTCGACGCCATTCTCCCCCAGCAGGGCATCACCGTCCGCTTCACCCATGTGAACGACTTCCCCGCCGTGGAGGACGCCATCAACGAGAAGACCCGTGCCCTCTACATCGAAACCGTGGGCAATCCCGGGCTGGACGTGGCGGACATCGAGGCCTACGCCAAGATCGCCCAGAAGCACCATCTGCCCCTGGTGGTGGATTCCACCTTCACTCCCCCGCCCCTCCTGCGTCCCATTGAACACGGGGCGGACATTGTCATCCACTCTCTTTCCAAGTGGATTGGCGGCCATGGCGCCGGCATCGGCGGCATTGTGGTGGATGCCGGGAAATTTGACTGGAGCGATCCCAAGTTCGCCCTCTACAACGAGCCGGACCGGGGCTACCATGGATTGCGCTTCGCCCATGACCTGGGGGAGAACAATGCTCTGGCCTTCATCCTCCGCCTCCGCACCGTAGGCCTGCGGAACCAGGGAGCCACCCTCTCCCCCGACGCCGCCTGGATCTTCCTCCAGGGCGTGGAATCCCTTCCCCTCCGGGCCAAGCGCCATTCGGAAAACGCCCGGAAGGTGGCGGAGTTCCTGGCCGCCCATCCCAAAGTGGCCTGGGTGAAGTACCCCTCCCTCACCAGTCCGGAACTGGCTCAGAAGTATCTCCCCGATGGCGCCGGCGGCATGGTGGTCTTCGGCGTGAAGGGAGGCTCCCAGGAGGCAAGAAAGCTGGTGGACTCCATTCCCCTCTTCAGCATCCTGGCCAACGTGGGCGACGCCAAGAGCCTGATTATCCATCCCGCCAGCACCACCCACTCCCAGCTCAGTGACGAGGATCAGAGAAAGGCCGGCCTCCAGCCGGAACTGATTCGTCTCTCCATCGGCCTGGAACATCCCCAGGACATCCTCTTCGCCTTGGAGGAGGGCCTGGCCGCCTTCTAGTCCATCTCCCCCGCCGGGGAAGGGGGAAAAACATCCCCTCCCCCGGAAAAGATAAGTCGATTACAGTACTGGTCATTTCAGGATTCTCATCTTTTCCCCTCCCGGACGTCCGTCACCCTCCCCTTGGGTGACGGCGTCTTCCGTGTTTTTCCCCTTCCCTTCCCGGAAGGCGCTTCCTCCTTCAGAGCTCTTCGCCCCCTTCTCTCGCCATGACAGACCTCGTCCAAGAAATCCAGCATTGGAAATCGGTGCGCAAGGCTGTGATCCTCGCCCACAACTACACTCTGCCGGAAGTGCAGGACATTGCCGACTTCACCGGGGACTCCCTGGAACTTTCCCGGAAGGCGGCCCAATGCGGCGCCCCGGTGATCGTCTTCTGCGGCGTGCGCTTCATGGCCGAGACCGCCAAGATCCTCTCCCCCGGCTCTCTGGTGCTCCATCCCGCTCCCGACGCCGGATGTCCCATGGCGGACATGGCGCCCGTGGAGGCGGTCCGGGCCTATCGACAGGCCCATCCCGACACTCTCCTGGTGGCCTACGTGAACACCACGGCCGCCACCAAAACCGCTGTGGATCTGTGCTGCACCTCCGGCAACGCCGAACGGGTCATCGCCTCCCTCCCCCAAGACCAGAAGATCATGTTCCTGCCCGATGGCGACCTAGGAGCCAATGTGGCCCGGGCCTTGAACCGGCCCATGGAACTGTGGGAAGGCTATTGCCCCACTCACTACCGCATCCACCCCGATGACCTGGACAAAGCCCGGAAAGCCCATCCCGACGCCCAAATCCTGGTCCATCCCGAATGCCTCCCCGCCGTGGTGGAAAAGGCGGACAAGGCCTTGAGCACCGGGGGAATGTTAAACTATGTCCGGGAATCCCCCTGCCAACGCTTCGTCATCGGCACCGAGTGCGGCATCCTCCATCGCATGAAGAAGGAGAATCCGGAAAAGGAGTTCTATCCCCTGGAGCCCATCCCGGTCTGCCCCAACATGAAGAAAATCACCCTGGAGAAAGTGCGAAACTGCCTCCGGGATCTCTCCTGCCAGGTGGAGTTGGACGAGGAAACCATCCGCCAGGCCCGCACCCCCATCGACAAAATGCTGGCGTTATGAAAGTCTCCGCCAAAACCCGATACGGCCTGCGCATTCTCCTGGACATTGCAGTCTTCGGCAAGGACAAGCCCAGGACCATCCGGGACATTGCCGTCAGCCAGGAAATTTCGGAGAAGTTCATCAGCCCCCTGGTGGTCACCCTCCGCCGGGCGGGGATGCTGAAATCCCTCCGGGGCGTGACGGGGGGGCTGAAATTGAACAAGGACCCCCAATACATCTCCCTTTTGGACATTATCGATGCCATGGAGGGGGAGATCTTTCTGCTGCACTGTCTCCGGGATCCCCGCTCCTGCCCCCGGAAGGACCACTGCGTCACCTCCCTAGTCTGGAACGAGGTGAACGAGAGCCTCCGGGAAAAGCTTCGCTCCATCACCCTGCAAAGCATCCTGGACCAATATTTCCGGGGCAAATGGAACGAAGAGACCTATTCCATCTGAATATGAAACCTCATTCCGCCATGCGCCTGCTCTCCTTTCTTCTCCTCTTTGCGCTCCCCGGCCTCATGAACGCCCAGCCCTCCCCCCATCCTCCCCGCTTCTCCTGCCCGGAGAACCGCCCCTTCCGCTTCTGCCAAATCACGGATATCCAGGATGCCCATCCCATGGTCGAGGAGGAGGTGGCTTTCCTTCAAAGGGTGCTGGCCCAGGAGAAGCCGGATCTGGCCATTCTCACGGGAGACAACTCGGACACCTTCGGCAACAAGGCGTCCTTCCCCCTGGTGGCCAAGAGAATCGTCAGCCTCTTCCAGGATTCCCACACCCCCTTCGCCGTCACCTTCGGCAACCATGACTCGGAGAGGAAGGGAGAGATCTATCTCAGCCGGGAGGAACAATACGCCCTCTTCCGGCAGCTGGGAGGCCCCCTCTTCGTGGATTTCGATGTGCCCGAACTCTCCGGCACCGGCAGCGGCGCCATCACTCTCTGCCAAGGCAACACCCCCGTCTTCCTCCTCGTGGTCATGGACTCCGGCGACTATTCCCCCGCCGGCGGATATGACGGTTGCCGCTCGGACCAACTCCAATGGTATGTGGAACATGCCTCCCATCTCCCCTGCCTCTGGTTCCAGCATATCATCCCCTGGGACATCTATGAGAACGGCGTCCTGGTGCCCGTGGACCCCACGGAGGAAGCCCATCCCCAGCTCTGCCAGGCCATTCCCGCCACGCCCGACACCCCCGGCGCCTTCTTCAGCGAACCCCTGGGACTCACCATTGCCCCCCTGCCCCAAGGGGCAGAATGGCTGCAGGAAGTCCACGCCTACGGCATCCCCGTCCCCGGAATGCAATGGGTGCCCTCCCTGGGAAAGTACATGATGACACCCCCGGGAAGCGTCTGGGCGCCCATGATCGGAACATTCTGCACCCTGGCCCAATCCCCTCTCGTCACGGGCACCCTGGCCGAACCCCCTTGCCCTCCCAGAAAAGAGGTCTACGCCGACCCGGAGCACACCTGGCAGGGAAAAACCCTCTACCAATGGTGGAAAGCCCAGGGAAATCTCCGAGGCGCCTACTTCGGACATGACCACATGAACACCTTCGACGCCACGGATGCCCAGGGAATCCGCATGGGCTTCGGAAAGGCCGCCACCCTCCACTCCTACAACGATGGAAATCCCGGCGTCCGATTCTTCGATCTCCTCCCCAACGGCACCTTCAAAACCTGGACGGTCACTCTCCAGGATCTCCCCCCAGAACCGTAGATTCCCTAGGACAGCGAGAACATCTACCCCTTCGCCCCCCCTCCGGGGCAAATCTCTAGTTCCCACCCCCCCTTCTCTTCAAGAAGCGAAGCAGTTTCAAACTGTATCTATTTCTAAAGCCCTTTTCCTAAAAAGACCAGGGCAAAACCCCAATCCTAGGATTTTTTCTTGAAGAAAATCCTAGAAATTATTATAACTGCTTCATTATAAGCAAGATACAAATAAAGACAAAGAGGGCTCCCGGAGAGACGGCATAAAAAAGGGAGCCCTCTTTGAAATTTTCTTGGATTTGGCTATATTTCTCCCGCCTCCAATTGTTGCGATACATTTTTCATCTGTATTGTTTTCTTCCTTGTCCTCCATGGACAGGAGTCCACAATCGTCCTCCCCCCCCTTCCCTTTCCTCTTTGGGAGAAGCCCCCATTTCCTCATGCAAAAGTCTCTCGGTTCTTTTCTTCCCCTCTTGGCCACGGTGGCCTTGGCGTCGGCTCCCTCTCCGGAAACTCTCATCGCCCATCGGGGCGAATCCGCCGATGCCCCGGAAAACACCCTGCCCGCCTACCAGCTTGCCGTAGAACGGGGATTTGGCTTCGAGTGCGACATCTATCTCTCCGCCGATCACCGCATTTTCACCTTCCATGACGTCGACCTCAAGCGCACCACCGGCAGTGCCAGCACCAAAAAATGCCATGAGGTCACCTGGGAGGAGCTGCAAGCGCTGGATGTGGGTGGCTGGGGAAAATGGAAGGACTCCCCCTTCTCCCCCCAGCGCCCCGCCCTGCTGGAGGAGGTCCTGGAGCTCGCCCGGGACGGGCGCACGATCTACGTGGAGGTCAAGCACGGCCCGGAAATCGTTCCCTATCTCAAGAAAATCCTCCTCTCCCAGAAGCAGGCCAACCCGGGGAATCTGCTCTTCATCTCCTTCCACCGGGAGGTATGCCTGGAACTGAAAAAAGAACTGCCCGAATACCGGGTCTACCTCCTCCAGGGCTCCAGAACCGGAGGACCAGATTCCCCCCTCGTCACGGCGGATGTCTTGCTCAAGAAAGTCCAGGGAACCCCCATCGACGGCGTGGACGTCCAATACAATCCGGAAAATATCACGAAAGAGTTTATCCACACCCTCCGGGAGGCCGGCTTTGAAGTCCATGTATGGACCGTGGACAGACTGGAGGATGCCCTTCAGGCCTTTGAGCGGGGAGCACAGACGGTCACCACCAATTGCGCCCAGAAACTCTGGGAAGAATATCAGGCGCTGAAGCCTGCGCCCCGAACCGCCCCGTAAGAAAAATCCACCCACCCCTACGGGGTTCGGATTCGATTTGGGCCTTACCGGGGGTTTCGGTCGGCCCCTTGGGCCTCCCTTCACCCCCGTCTAGCGATCCTCCCACCCCTGCCGGGGTTCAGGAGGCT
>JAEDMH010000015.1 GCA_016303095.1 Lentisphaeria bacterium
TCGGAATGGAAAGGCTAGAGGATGTAGGAATCTATCCCTGGAGGGGCAGGCGCCGTGGGTTGCGCTGGTGCTCCAGCCCCGTCGCCAAGGCCTGTCCTGCCACCCCTGCCGGGGTTCATGAGGATCCCCCCCCATCCCCCCGCAAGCGGGGGAGGTTCTAGAGGTTCTAGAGGGTAGCGGGCGGGGGGGTTATATTAAGGCATTTATCCCGAAGATGTGCCGGGGCGTGGGATGGGCGTGTGCCTTTCTTCCGTGTGGTCCTGGCGCAGTGTTCTATTGTGGTTTTCCTGTCATCAAGTTAGGAGTTCATTTTGAGTTTCCGTTTATTCAGTCGTGCCTGGAAGGGGCTTTGTTCCCTTTTGCGGGGCGGTTCTTCCCCTGCCGCAGAGGCGTCCGCCTCCTCGTCCCCCGTTTCCTCCGTGTCCTCCTCTGGTTCCTCTGGGGAGGGAGGGCGCAAGGCCACCCGTCGTCGCGGGGGTGTGGAGAAGAAGCAGGAGGGGCGTGGGGAAAGTTCTTCTGAGGGGCGTCGTCAGGGGGGGCGTGGTGTCCGTGGGGTCGGGAAGTCGGTTCGCGAGTCTGCGTCCTCCTCTGTGTCGGCCAGTGTGGAATCTGGGGAGGGGTCTCGTCTTGGGGAGGAGCGTGCCCATCGGATTTTGGACAAGAAGAAGGTAGGGGAGTGGCAGGTTCCTGTGGTGGAGAATCGGGAGGAGGGGGTGAAGTACTTCCAGGACTTTCCCCTGGCCCGGGAGATTTTGCGGGCGGCCCTAGAGGACATGGGCTTCCGGAAATGCACCCCCATTCAGGGGTTGGCGTTGCCGGTGGCGGTCACCGGGGCGGATTTGGCGGGCAAGGCCCAGACGGGCACGGGGAAGACGGCGGTCTTTCTCATGTCCATGCTGGATCAATTCGTGCGGAACGGGGGCGGCCGGAAATTGAACCAGCCCTTTGCCCTGGTGCTGGCTCCCACCCGGGAATTGGCCATCCAGATCGCCAAGGATGCGGACAACCTGAGCGTGTACACCTCCCTGCGCACCGTGGCGGTCTTTGGAGGCATGGACTACGAACGACAGCGCCGGCTTCTCCAGGCGGGATGCGACCTGATTGTGGCCACCCCCGGGCGGCTCATTGATTTCCTCCAGAAGCGGGTGATTGACACCTCCATGCTGAAGATCCTGATTTTGGACGAGGCGGATCGGATGCTGGACATGGGGTTCATCCCGGATGTGAAGCGGATCATCCACTACCTTCCCGGCAAGGAGCAGCGTCAGACCATGCTGTTCAGCGCCACCCTTTCCAAGGATATCATGGCCTTGGCCAGCCAGTGGATGCGTCCTGATCCCGCCGTGGTGGAGGTGGAGCCGGAGCGTGTGGTGGCGGAGGGAGTGAACGAGACTGTCTACGCCTGCACCACCCGGGAGAAGCTGGCCATCATCCTGTGGGTTCTCCAGCACGAGGATGTCCACCGGGCGCTGATCTTCCGCAACCGCCGCCGGGATGTGGAGGAGCTTCGCTACCAGCTGATGAAATACGGAATCCCCTGCGAAATGCTTTCCGGCGACGTGAACCAGAACCGGCGTCTCAATATCCTGGAGGCCTTCCGCAACGGCACCGTGAAGGTGGTGGTGGCCACGGATGTGGCGGGGCGGGGCATTCAGGTGGACGACATCACTCATGTCTTCAACTACGACCTGCCCTATGAGGCGGAGGACTATGTCCACCGGGTGGGGCGTACGGCCCGGGCGGGGCATCAGGGGCGGGCCATCTCCTTTGCGGACGAGGACTGCGCCTTTGTCATGCCGGAGATTGAGCAGTACATTGGGCGGGCGCTGCCCACGGTTCAGCCTCCGGAGGAGATGTTGGTGATGCCTCCTCCTGCCTCTGGGGTGAAGCTTCCCAGCCGGGAGGAGAGGCATTCCTCCTCCGGTTCGTCCCATGGCAGCCGTTCGGGGCGGGGGAGTTTTGGGCGTTCCTCTTCCTCCTCCTTTGGGAGCCGCGGGGGGCGTCCTCCCTTCCGTCGTTCCACGGGAAGCCGTTGATTCTTTTCCCTCTTCCCTTCCCTTCCCCCCCTTCTTTTCGGAATCTCTTGAGAGAACATGGACATGGTGCCGCAGATGCGCGTAGGGGACGGGGAGAGTCCCCGGGGGGAGAGTCTCCCCGTGGTGGTGGTGTTGGACACCCTGCGCAGCGCCTACAACACGGGCAACATCTTCCGTTTGGCGGAGGCGGTCCAGGCCCAGGCCATCTACGCCTGTGGCTACACCCCATGTCCTCCCCATGCAAAGCTGGCCAAGACGGCCCGGGGATGCGACAAGACGGTGCCCTGTCGGCACTTTGACCAGGCGACGGAGGCCCTGGGGGAACTGAAAGCCCAGGGATACACCATTTACGGAGTGGACACCGTGGTGGGCGCCCAATGCTATTGGGAGGCCGACCTCCGTTTTCCTGCGGCCTTTGTTCTGGGCAACGAGGCCCTGGGCATCTCTCCCGGGGCGCTGGCCCTCTGCGACGCCTTTCTTCAGCTGCCTGCCTGCGGACGCAAAAACTCCATTAACGTGGGAAATTGCGCCGGCGTGGTACTCTTTGACGCCTTGCGACAGTATCGGCGGCAATCCTCTTCCGCCGGAATACAGGAGAACCTGGTATGAACTGCCTGATCGTCTTCTTTCTCTGGTTGGTGGTCTTCATCGCCGTGCGTTTGCGCTATCGCATTCGGGTCAAGGGACTGGATGAGGTGGTGAAGCGCTATGGCCGCTCCGGCATCCTTTTCCTTCCCAACCATCCGGCCCTGATCGATCCGGTGATCCTCTCCACGGTTCTGTGGCGTCGTTTCCATCCTCGGGCTCTGGTGACGGAGAAGCAGGTGCGGGCCACCATCCTGCGTCGCATTGGCTGGCGCATCCGGGTTTTGCCCCTGCCGGATTTAGGGGTGGCGGGCATGGCGGGGCACGATGCGGTGCTGGCCCAGATTGAGCGTTGCGTGGAGGCTTTGAAGGCGGGGGACAATCTTCTGTTCTATCCGGCGGGGAGGATTTATCGTTCCCGGCAGGAGAAGTTGCGGGGCAACGGCGGGGTCTCCCGGATTTTCCAGGAGTATCCCACCTGCAAGGTGGTGCTGGTGCGCACCACAGGGCTGTGGGGGAGCGACTTTGGGCGGGCCAAGGGCTATCAGCTTCCTTTTGGCCTTTGCCTGAAACGGCATTTCTGGCACGTGATCCTGGGGGGCATCTTCTTCATGCCCCGCCGTCCGGTGACCATCGAGTTTGTGACTCGCCCCGAGGATTTGCCCGATGGTTCCGACAAGGATCTGCTGAACCGGTATCTGGAGAACTTCTACAATCGGGCCATGCGCCCCAACACCTATGTGCCCTATACCTGGTTTGAGGGAGGGGGCATCCGCACCCTGCCGGAACCGGATGCCTGCAACTCCGCCGAGGACACCAGCCGGGTTCCCGATGAAATCCGGGTGAAAGTCAAGGAAAAGCTTCGGGAATTGACGGGCAAGCGTCTCATTCGGGACACGGACACCCTGGGCACGGATCTGGGGCTGGATTCCCTGGTGGTGGTGGAGTTGCAGCAGTGGCTCTCCCAGGAATTTGGCAAGGAGGTGCCCAGCCCGGAGAAATTGCGCACCGTGGCCAGCTTGCTCATCGCCGCCATGGGGGAGAGCGCCGGCATGGAACCCCTCCTGCCCGTGCCCGCCCAATGGTACTACGAGGATGCCCGCCCTCTGACGGTCACCCAGGCGGAGAGCGTGCCCCTGGCCTTCCTGAAGAATGCCCGCCATGCGCCGGGGCGTCCCGTGTGGGCGGATCAGACCAGCGGGGTCTTCACCAACCGGAAGATGGTGCTGGCGGTGCTGGCCCTGACTCCCCAGTTGGAGAAATTGCCAGGAGAGCGTCTGGGCATCCTGATGCCGGGCACCGTGGCGGCCACCCTCATGTATCTGGCGGCCCAGTTCGCGGGAAAGGTGCCCGTGATGCTGAATTGGACGGTGGGCAACCGGAATCTCCGCCATTGCGTGGAGGCCTCCGGTCTGGAGAAGATTCTCACGGCCCGGGTGCTGGTGGAGCGTCTGAAGGGGACGGGAGTGGACTTTGCCGGCCTGGAGGAGCGCTTTGTGATGGTGGAGGACATCCGGGAATCCATTGGCCTGGGGGCCAAGCTTCTGGCCCTTTTCCGCAGCCGTCTCTGCTGGCGGAAACTTTGGAAAGCTCCCATTCCCAAGACGGCGGCGATTCTCTTCACCTCAGGGTCGGAGACTCTGCCCAAGGCGGTGCCCCTGACCCACGAAAACCTGATGACCGACGTGACCCATGCCGCCGCCGACATGGGCATTCGGAAGGACTACTGCCTCCTGGGCATGCTGCCCTCCTTCCACTCCTTCGGCACCCTCCTCAGCATTGTCTTCCCCTGCGCCTCCAACATCCGGGTGGTCTATCACCCCAATCCCACCGAGGGCGCCATGCTGGCCCGCATCACCGCCGCCTACAAGGTCAATTTCTTCTGCGGTACCCCCACCTTCGTGGCCAACATCCTGCGCAACGGCACCAATCAGCAGCTGGAAACCCTGCGCCTGGTGGTCTGCGGCGCCGAGAAATGCCCCGAGACCACCTTCCGGCTCCTCCATGAAAAGGCGCCTCTGGCCGAACTCTACGAGGGATATGGCATCACGGAGTGCGGTCCCGTGGTCTCCCTGAACAAGCCAGGGCATTACCGGATGGGCACCATTGGCAAACTTCTTCCCTGCACCCAGGGCGTGGTCATGGACGAGGAGTGCCGCCGGGTGCTTCCCGCCGGGGAGACGGGGATGCTGGTGGTTTGCGGCGACACGGTCTTCGGCGGCTATCTGGGCTACAAGGGAGCCAGTCCCTTCCTGGTGCGCAATGGGCGGAACTGGTATCGCACCGGGGACTTGGTGCAGATGGACGAAGAGGGATACATCACCTTCAAGGGGCGGCTGAAGCGCTTTGTGAAGATTGGCGGGGAGATGGTCTCCCTGCCTGCCTTGGAGGAGACGCTCCTGGCCCGCTTCCCCAATCCTCTGGTCAAAGGTCCCGCCCTGGCCGTGGAAGCCTACGGGAGCGACGCCTCTCCCGTCATTGCCCTGGTGACCACCGCCCCCCTCTCCCGGGAGGAGGCGAACCAAGCCCTGCGCCAGGCCGGATTCTCCCCCATCAGCTCCATCCGGGAAGTCCGCCTCTGGCCGGAAATTCCCATGCTGGGCACGGGCAAGACCGACTACCGCACCATCCGCCACCGGCTGGAGGAGGAGCCCGCCTCCGCCGCCCATTAGGCCCGCCTGCCCATGCCCATCCGCGTCATCCTCATCGCCGGACTGCTTCTGCTGACCCTGGTGGCCCTCGTCTCTCTGCGGAGCCGCCTGGGCGCCCGCCTCTTCCTGGTGGCCCAGTTCTGCCTGGGGATCTTCCTGGTTCTCTTTCCCGAAACCACCAATTGGCTGGCGGCCAAAGTGGGGGTGGGGCGGGGAACCGACCTCCTCTTCTATCTGGCCATCCTGGCGGGATATGGAGCCCTCCTCATTGTGCTGGCCCGCTTCCGACGCATGGAACGACAGCTGACGGAACTGACCCGGCAGGTGGCTCTCCGCGCTCCCCGCCAGCTTCCTCCGGAGCCTCCGCCCCAGGAACCACCCTCCCAGACCCCATGAACGGCGGCATTTCCCTCATCACCATCTGCTGGAACGCCGCCAAAACCCTCCCCCGGACCCTGGCCTCCGTTCTGGCCCAGGACACCCTCCCTGCCGAATATCTTCTGGTGGACGGGGGCTCCCAGGATGGCACCTGGGAACTCCTGGGCCAGTGGATCCCCCGCTTCCAGGAGGCAGGGGTGGAGTTTCGCCGGGAGAGGCAGGTGCGCCAGCCTGGGGAGGCGGGGATTCCCGGCGCCTGGAACCAGGGGCTGCGCCAGGTTCGGGGGGAGGTGGTGGCTCTCCTCAATGGAGACGACTGGTACGAGCCCTGGGTGCTGGGGCGGGTGCTGGAGGCCTTCCGGCAAGATCCCGCCCTGGGCGCCCTCTCTCTCCCGGTGCGCATGCATCCCCCGGAGGGCCGGAGGGAGTGGACCTTCCATCCCTCGTCCTTGGCCCAGTTGCCCTGGCGGATGCCGGTGCCTCACCCGGGGACTTTTTTTCGTCGCAGCACCTACGAGAAAGTGGGCTTTTACGACGGGCGGTATCGCATTGCCGCCGACTACGATTTCATCTGGCGGTGTTGCCAGGCCGGCATTTCCTGGCGCACCTTGGAGACCGTGGGCGTCCACATGCAGCTGGGGGGGCTGGCCAACGCCAGCCGGGCCCTGGCCCGCAGGGAGACCTATCGGATCGCCCGCCGACACGGGGCCTTTTGGGATCCCCGACCCGCGCTGGCATGGCTTCTTCGGGCCATGTCCGGCAGGTAGCTCCTCCCTCGCGAGGGAGGGCTGCCTTGTTTCACCCTGACAAAACCACTGTATGTTAAGTGACATAGACCGACGATGGATGCAGGCCGCCTTGCAGGAGGCGGAGAAGGGCTGGGGACTTTGCTCCCCCAATCCCATGGTGGGCGCCGTGATTGCCCAGGGAGAGAAGGAACTTTCCCGGGGATTCCACGCCAAGGCCGGAGAAGCCCATGCCGAGATTCGCGCCCTGGAGGCCCTTCCCCCAGGCCAGGATCTCTCCCAGGCCACCTTGTACGTGACCTTGGAACCCTGCACCACCACCGGACGCACCCCGCCCTGCTGTGAAGCCATTCTCCGCTCCGGCGTGGGGCGCGTGGTCATCGGCTGCCTAGACGAGAATCCCGCCCATGGGGGCGCCGCCGTGGGACGCCTCCGGGCCGCCGGCATCCAGGTGGAGACCGGCTGCCTGGAGGAGGAATGCCATCGCCTCAACGAACACTTCTTCTGGTGGATCCGAAAAAAGCGCCCCTGGGTCATCTTGAAACTGGGACTCTCTTTGGATGGAAAGATTGCCCTCCCTGACGGCACCTCCCAATGGATCACCGGCCCCGAGGCCCGGCGCCGGGCCCACCGGCTCCGCCAGCTCAGCGACATGATCATGGTGGGAGGACAGACCGCCCGGCGGGACAATCCCCAGCTCACCGTCCGGGAACCCGCCCATTGGAGCCGCCAGCCCATTCCCGTCATCTGGACCAGCCAGCCCTTGCCCAGCGACCTCCATCTCACCATGGCCACGGACCGTCCCCTGGTGGAGACCCAGCCCGACACCCCCGAGGCCTGGGACACCTTCCTCTCCATCTGGGGAGCGGAGGACAAGACGGTGCTGCTCATCGAGGGAGGCGGAGAACTGGCCGCCAATGCCCTGGCCTGCGGCGTGGTGAACCAGATCTTCTTCTTCGTCGCCCCCAAGATCATCGGGGGACGCAACTCCATTCCCTCCGTGGGGGGCAGCGCCCCCGCCAGTCTGGATGCCGCCGTCCATCTCTCCCGCATTCGGCTGGAGATGGTGGGAGAGGATCTCCTGTACATCGGCTACCCGGACAACTGCCAGTAGGCCACGCCCTCTCCCTTTTTCCCACCGCTCCCTTGTTCCATGTTCACCGGCATTGTCCAATCCATCGGCACGATTCAGGCGTTCCAGCGCACCGCCTCCGGCGCCAGCCTCCAGGTGGAGACCGGGCTTCCTCCGGAGATCCTGCATCTGGGTGACAGCGTGGCGGTGGACGGATGCTGCCAGACCATTGTGGCGAGGGAAGGGAGTCTTTGCACCTTCCACTGCCTGGAGGAGACCTTGCGCAGGACGGTCTTCGGGGAGTATCGTCCCGGCCGTCGGGTGAACATTGAGCCGGCTTTGGCGGTGGGGGATCGTCTGGGCGGGCACCTTGTCCAGGGGCACATTGACTGCGCCGAGCCCGTGTTGGCGGTTGGCTTTCAGGGAGGGGATCGCACCCTCACCCTCCGTCGGCCGGAGGCCGGGGATTTTCCCCTGGTGCAGAAGGGGTCGGTGGCCATTGGCGGCGTCTCTCTCACCGTGGCCAAGCTGACCCGGGATTCCTTCACCGTCTGCCTCATCCCCCATACCTGGCAATCCACGGCCTTGCAGTGGCTGAAAGCGGGGGACCGGGTCAACCTGGAGGCGGATATCGTGGGACGATACGTGGCCAGCCTCCAGGCCTCCTCCTCCGCGTCTTCCGTCACCTGGGAGAGCCTCCGGGAGGCCGGCTTCTGACCCCCACCTCTCCCCGCTCTCTCTCTTTCTCCCATACCCGAATTTTCCTGACCTTCATCCATGGAATTTCATCTGTCTCCCAATGGCGGCGTCTGCTCCCCCCGGGGATTCCGGGCCGCCGGCGTCACTGCCGGCCTCAAGCCCAGCGGGCAGCCCGATCTGGCCATGCTCTTCAGCGAGGCTCCTGCCCAGGTGGCGGGGGCCTTCACCAGCAATCTCTTCGCCGCCGCCCCGGTGGAATGGGATCGCCGGGTGATTCGGAAGGAGCGCCCGGTGCGGGGAGTGGTGGTCAACAGCGGGGTGGCCAATGCCTGCACGGGCGCCCGAGGGGCGGAGGATGCCCGGGCCATGGCCGCCTATGCCGCCCAGCGTCTGGGGGTGGAGACGGACGAAGTCCTTGTCTCCTCCACGGGCGTCATCGGCGAATTCCTGCCCATGGAGACCATTCGCCACGGCATTGACCTGGCCGTGGAGGCCCTCTCTCCCGAGGCCAACCAGGCCGCCGCCCGGGCCATCATGACCACCGACACGGTGGAAAAGCGGGTCTCCGTCACCTTCTCCCTGGGGGAAACCCCCGTCACCATCGGGGCCATGACCAAGGGAGCGGGCATGATCGCCCCCCAGATGACCTTGTGCCAGAGCCGCCCTCGCCAGGCTACCATGCTGGCCTATTTCACCACGGACGCCGCCCTGGAGCGGGAGGCCCTCCAGCAGGCCCTGGATCAGGCCTTGGGACGCTCCTTCAATCGCATCGTGGTGGACGGCGACACCTCCACCAACGACACTATGCTGGTTCTGGCCAACGGCATGGCGGGAAATCCCGTCATCCGCCCTGACACTCCCGAAGTCAAGATCTTCGCCGAGGCCCTGGAAGCCTGCGCTGTTTTTTTGGCGAAAGCCATGGTGATGGACGGGGAGGGAGTCACGAAATTTGTGGAGCTTCAGGTATCGGGCACCTTGGATGATTTGGGGGCGCGGCAGATTGCCGAGTCCATCGCCCGTTCGCCGTTGTGCAAGACGGCCTGGTATGGGGCGGATCCCAACTGGGGGCGCATCCTGTGCGCGGCGGGCTACAGCCATGTCCCCTTCAAGCCCACCCAGGTGGATCTGGATTTTGACGGGCTTCCCGTGGTGCGCAGCGGCCTGGCGGCCCCTGGCTCCTCCCCAGAGCGCCTGGCGGAAGTCCTCCGGAAGCGCTCCTTCCAAGTCTCTCTCTCCGTGGGCTCCGGCCCGGGCCGCTTTGTCCTGTGGACCTGCGATTTGAGCCACGACTACGTGAAGATCAATGCGGACTACCACACTTGAGAGGGCGGTTCGGGGGCGTGGAAGAGGCGGGGAGGCCTTCCTCTCCTGGTCTGCGTCCCTCCCTCCCCGTATGATGCGATGGCTCCCCGACTCCACATTCTAGGGCATCCGGATTTCCCCCTAGGGGATACCGCCCATCCCGAGGACTCCCAGCTCTTCAACTGCTGGAACTTCTGTCAGCTGGCGGAGAGTCTGGGGATTCCCTACGCCTATTACGGGGCGGAGGGGTCCCGGTGTCCTTCCGGAGAGCAGGGGACGGTGGTTTCCCTGGGGGGTTCCCCGGAGCGCTGGGCTTTCCGCAGCGCCTGGCACCGGGAGTACACCCGTCGTCTCAATGCGGCCCTGCGGGAGACGCTCCGGGACGATGGGGAGCCGGAGTGGGTGGCCTCCATCTATGGCGTGGCCCAGTGCGATGTCTCCGTGGCCTCCGGGGTTCCGGTCTTCGAGCCCATGCTGGGGTATGGCACCTGCTGGACCCACTACCGGGTCTTTCCCAGCTACGCCCACCAGCAGGTCATCTACACCCGCCAGCCGGAAACCCAGAAGGATCGCTACTTCGACACTGTGATCCCCCATTTTCTCCATCCCGGGGAATACCCCTTTCAGCCGAAGCCGGGGGAGTATCTGGTCTATCTGGGGCGGGCCGCCGAGGACAAGGGTGTGGCTCTGGCCCGGGAGACCGCCGCCTTGGCGGGGCTGGAGTTCCGGGAGGTCCACCGGGGATGCGCCGGCTTGGAGAAGGCCCGGCTCCTGGGAGAGGCCCGGGCTGTCCTCATGCCCACCCTCTACCTGGAACCCTTTGGATACGTGGCCATCGAGGCCATGATGTGCGGAACCCCCGTCATCACCACAGATTGGGGCTCCTTCCCGGAAATCGTCCGGGAGGGGGTGGATGGTTTCCGGTGCCGTACCCAGGCGGAGTTCTCCGAGGCGGTGCGCCTGGCTCCCGCTTTGGATCGACGGCGGATTCGCCAGGGGGCGGAGGAGCGCTTCACCGTGGCGGCTGTGACGGAACGCTACCGCCGATACTTGGATTTCATTTGGAAGATTCACCGCTACGGAGGATACTATGCCCCCGGAGCAACGAGAAAGGAGCAAACATGCTGAATGTCCCTGTTGATGTGGATTTGTTTTCCCTGGGCGAACCCGGCGGGCCGGTAAGCCTCCAGACGCCTGCCACCCCCAAAAAACGCTGCGCCGCCGCCTCTCCCGCCCCCAAGGCGGCCCCGGCCTCCCGGCGAAAGGCCCCCGCCAAGAAGCCGGCTCCCGTCCCTTCCCTGTTGCGGCAGGACGGCCCCTCCGGCCCCATGGGCGGCGGCTTCGACGGTCCCTCCGGCCCCATGGGCGGCGGCGGCTTCGACGGTCCCTCCGGCCCCATGGGCGGCAACGGCTTCGACGGTCCCTCCGGCCCCATGCTCTTCTAAAAAAACCTCACCCTCCCCCTCCTACCTTGCTTTTCCCCTCCCTCCATGAACGTACTTGGAATTGATATCGGCGGCACCAAGATCGCCGTCTGCCTGGCCAACGACAAGGGCGAGATCCTGGGCAGCGCCCGCTTCCCCTCCACCTCCCGCTACGAGGACGCCCTGGCCAACATCGCTTTCCTGGCCCGGGATCTGGCCAGCAAACAGGGCATCACTCTCCAGCAGGTGGACGCCTGCGGCATCTCCGCCCCCGGCCCTCTGGATCTCACCCGGGGCATGCTCCTGCGCTCCCCCAATATGCCCTGGGGCGACCAAATCCCCATCCAGGCGGATCTGGAGAAGGCTCTGGGCATTCCCGCCATCCTGGAAAATGACGCCAATGCCGGCGCCTTGGCGGAGTGGTTCTTCGGCAGCGGCAAGGGCAAGAAGAATGTGGTCTACCTCACCATGTCCACGGGGGTGGGCGCCGGCGTGGTGGCGGACGGCCATCTCCTCCACGGCGTGGGAGGCAATGCCGGGGAAATGGGCCACATCATCCTGGACATCCACGGACCGCTCTGCAATTGCGGCATGCGGGGATGCCTGGAGGCCTACACCGGCGGACGGGCCATTCAGCAGCGGATGCAGGCCTACCTGAAGGACAAGCCCAATCACGCCTTCTTCCGCCTCCCCTGCGTGGAAGGAAAGGTGGAGAACCTGAATTTCAAGGCTCTTCTGGAGGGCGTTCGGGAGAGAATCCCCCTGGCCCTGGAGTGGTGGGACGAGTTCTGTCTGCGTCTGGCCCAGGGCGTGGGGGCCGTGGCCACCTCCTTCAATCCCGAAGTGATCGTCCTGGGCACCACCGCGTACCACTCCGGGGATCTGCTGATGGAGCCCCTCCAGCGGCTTCTGCCCCGCTTCATGTGGAAAGAATACTACACCACCTGCACCGTGCGCACCAGCGCCTTGGGGCTCCGCATTGGCGAGCTGGCGGGAGTTTCCGTGGGCTTCTACGCCATGATGGAGAAGGGTCTCTGGAAGCCGGCGCAGGCCTAGGGCTCCTTTCCTCCCCTGGAAGAAGAGAAATCTCTTCCGGGGACTTTCGTATACGGAAAACCAGATTACATTCCTTTCTCTTTGCTCCCGGGTTTGAAGAATCAGGGAGCGGGAGAGGGAGGCTGGCTTCTCCTTCCCCTTCTTCTTTTCTATTTTTCCCCCTGAACCATAGGTCATTCCTTCTCCAACATCATGAGTAGCACAGGCAATTCTGGCTTTTCCAGCAAAATCGGGTACGTCTTGGCGGCGGCCGGCTCTGCCGTCGGACTGGGCAACATCTGGCGATTCCCCTATCTCACGGCAAAATACGGGGGAGGAATCTTCCTGCTCACCTACCTGGTCCTTGTGCTCACCTTCGGATACGCCCTCCTGGTCTCCGAAAACAACATCGGACGCCTCACGGGCAAGGGCCCCATCGGCGCCTACCGCGACCTCTGCGACAACAAGTCCTCCACTTTCCTCCATTTCGTCCGCGTGGGCGGCTGGGTGAACGCCATCGTCCCCCTGATCATCGTCCCCTATTATTGCGTCATTGGCGGCTGGGTGACCAAATATCTGGTGGCCATGCTGACCAACCCCATCGCCAATTTCTCCAAGGACAACATGGTGGCCTCCGGGGAGAAGATGGTCTCCTTCTCCGCCCAATACTTTGTGAACTTCATCACCTCCACCTATGAGCCGGTGGTCTACTTCCTGATCTTCGCCGCCATCATGTGTCTGGTCATCGCCTTTGGCGTGGAGAAGGGGGTGGAGCGCTTCAACAAGATTCTCATGCCCGGCCTCTTCCTGATGCTGGTGGGCATCTGCGCCTACGTCTTCTTCCTGCCCAATGCTTCTCAGGGCCTGAAATACTACCTGATGCCCGATACCTCCAAGTTCACCTTCATGACCATTGTGGCGGCCATGGGGCAGCTCTTCTTCTCCCTCTCCATCGCCATGGGCATCATGATCACCTACGGCTCCTATATGCGGAAGGAGGACAACCTGCTGCAGAACGTGAACCAGGTGGAGATTTTCGACACCTTGGCCGCCTTCCTGGCGGGTCTGATGATCATTCCCGCCGTGGTGGCCTTCGGGGGCGAGCAGGCGGCGGAAAACGCCGGTGCTGGCCTGGTTTTCGTCACCATGCCCCAGGTCTTCGCCAGCATTCCCCACGCCGGGCGCCTCCTGGCCGTGGTCTTCTTCCTCCTGGTGCTCTTCGCCGCCTCCACTTCCGCCATCTCCCTCCTGGAGACCAATGTCCAGACCATTGGGCAGGAGTTGAAGCTGACCCGGAAGCAAGCCATCATCATCGGCATGGGGGAGATCATCTCCATCGGCATCATCACCATCCTGGGATATAGCGTCCTCTCCCATGTCCGCCCCCTGTTTTTCCTGGAATTCTGCAAGAACATGGACATTCTGGAATCCCTGGACTTCATCAGCAACAACGTGATGATGCCCATTGCGGCCATCTTCACCACGGTGCTGGTGGTGGGGGTCATTGGTCTGGAGAAGTTCAGCGCCTCCATCCGCAATGGGAGCCCGTGGAAGCGGGAGTTCATCTTCGAGCTGTGCATGTGCGTGGTAGTGATTCCCTGCCTCCTGCTGATCCTGCTGAACTCCTTCGGCATCTTCGGCTAAGGCCCCGCGGGGGAGGGGAGGGCGCCTCCCCTCTTCCGCCTCCCTGTCCTGGTTGAAAACAGGGCGATTCGGGTTAAATTACCGGGTTGCGTTTTCTTCGGAAGGGCCGGCTGCGGGCCGCGTCTTGCCGTCCGGAGAACGCTCTCCCCCCGATTCCTCTTCTCCCGGTTCTTGCCGCGGAGCCCTCTTTTTCCGCATCCCACTTTGGAGTTCCTGCCTTGAATACCTTTCTGAGCCAGACGCTGTTCCTCGCCCAAGAGGCGGCGGCCACCGCCACCCCTGCTCCCGCCGCCAGACCCGCGGGATCCGGCTGGGGCAGTTTCATCATCTTCATCCCCATCTTCGGACTCATGTATTTCCTCATGATCCGGCCCCAGCAGAAGAAGCAGAAGCAGATCCAGGAGATGCTTCAGCAGTTGAAGACCGGGGACAAGGTGATGATGAACAGCGGCGCCCTGGGCACGGTGGTGTCCGTGGCGGAAAAGACGGTTCGCATCTCCTTTGCCGACGGGCATCAAGTGGATTTCGTCCGCGCAGCCGTGGCGGAGATTCTCGCGGAGTTCCCCGGGGCGGCGGAGAAGAAATCGTAGAATCCTCTTCCATCTTCCCTGGCTAGCGGAGCAGGGGGGGGAGAAAGTGAGGGCTTGGCCTCCCTTCTTCTTGCTGCTCCGGCCGCCCGGAGACCGCCGACCCAGATGCCCCCCGCTGGCCCATTTTCCTTCCTTCTGACTTCCTCCCCATTCCCTTATCCATGAAAAACTCGTTGATTATCCGCTGGATTGTCATCCTGGCCATCGTCCTGGGCTGGGGCTTGTCCATCTTTCCCATGAAGGACCGGGATCTGCGTGCGGAGTTCGACCGGATTTCCGCCAAGAGCGTGGCGAAGTTGCAGAAGGATGCCCAGGAGGCGGAGCAGCTTCAGGGGAAGTTGGCGGCGGTGGCGGATCGCGCCTCCAAGGAATACCAGGATCTGTCCAAGAAGCTGGAGAAGACCAAGGCCACCACGGGCATTTCGGCGGCGGAGGCCCTGAAGGAGTGGCAGGAACTGCAACGGCGCATGGACAATCTGGACAACGGGAAGGATCTGGCCGGCAATCCCCGTCCGGAAGGCAAGCTCTCCTCCTACAAGGTGCTGGAGGAGGCCGCCCGGGGAGACTACAATGAATATCGCCCCATCCGCCTGGTGAACTTCATTCCCGTTCCCCATGTGAAGAGCGTCAACAACAAAACCGTCCTCCGCTATTTGAGAAACCGCACCGCCGGCAAGCTGCACCTGGGACTGGATCTTCAGGGCGGCACCGAGTTCGTGGTCTCCTTCAGCGACAAGAATCTCCCCGATGGCGTCACCAGCGAAATCGTCCGGGACCAGATCCTGGAAATCCTCCGGAACCGGCTGGACAAGAGCGGCGTCACCGAGCCGGAATTGAAGGGCATCACCGAAACCGACATCTCCATCCGCATGCCCTCCGTGGACGAGGGAGACAAGACCGGCATCCGCGCCACCATCCGGGATGCGGCGAAGCTCCAGTTCTATCTGGTGAGCCAGAACGACGCCGCCCTGGTGCAGCAGTATGAGAGCGATCCCACCTTCGTGACTCCTCCCGATGTGATCCGGAAGGATATTGTGGAGGAGCGCAATGGCGAGGAGTTCACCCGCACCGTCTTCCTGGAGCGCACCCCGGCTCCCATTCGGGGCGAGGATATCAAGAGCGCCTTCGCCACCGCCGACGAGTTCGGACGCTGGCTGATCTCCATGTCCTTCAACGAGCGCGGGGCTGTGGCCTTCGGAGAAGTCACCGGAGCCAACGTGGGGCGCCGTCTGGCCATCGTCCTGGACGACACCTGCTACTCCGATCCCCGGATCAACGGGGCTATCACCGGGGGCAGCGCCCAGATTACCGGATCCTTCACCCTGGAGGAGGCCAAGCGTCTGGCGGGAGTCATCAGCTCCGGCAATCTCCCCGTCTCCATTGACATCTCCTCCGAGTTCGGCACCGAGCCTTCCCTGGGCGCGGACTCCGTCCACTCCGGCCTCTTTGCCGGCCTCTTCGGCTTGGCCATTGTCTTGATCTTCATGGTGGCCTACTATCGCTTCTGCGGCTTGGTGGCGGACATTGCCTTGTTGGTGAACACGGTTCTGGTGCTGGGCACCATGGCGATCCTGAAGGCCACCATCACCATGCCGGGCATTGCCGGCATGGTTCTCACCGTGGGCATGGCCGTGGATGCCAACGTGCTGATCTTCGAGCATGTGCGGGAGGAGTTGCGGAAGGGATGCAGCGTGGAGAATGCCATCCGCAGCGGATACTCCGGCGCCTTCGGGGCCATCTTTGACTCCAACCTCACCACCCTGCTCACCTGCTGGATGCTCTATGTCTTCGGCTCTGGCACCGTCCAAGGCTTCGCCGTGACCCTGGCCTTCGGTGTGCTGGCCTCCATGTTCACCGCTCTCTTCATGACCCGGGCCATCTTCGATCTCCTCCTCTACAAGGGATGCTTGAAGAGCATTTCCATGGGGGAGATGAAGTTCCTTCGGGATTCCAGCTACGACTTCGTGAAGTTCATGAAGCCCGCCGTGATTCTCTCTGTCTGTCTGGTGGTGATCTCCCTCATCGGATTCTGCGTCCGGGGCGGAAGCCTCATGGGCATTGACTTCGCTGGCGGCACCCAGATCACCTATAGCTGCGACGGCCAGGATCCCCAGGTGGCTTCCGTCCGCCAGTATCTGGCCGACAAGGGCTATGGGAATGCCAAAGTGGGCTACAAGCGGGGACAGTCCGGCAACACGGAACTGGAAATCGTGGTGCCCCAGCTCCACGAGACTCCCGATGTCTTCAGCGAAAATCTGGACACCACCTTCCCGGAGTGCAAGCTGACCCAGGCTTCCATCTACCAGGTGGGCCCCTCCGTGGGCAGCAAGTTCCGCAGCGATTCCTTCAAGGCGGCCTTCTTCTCCTTCATCCTGGCCTGCATCTACCTGGCCTTCCGCTTCCAGTGGATGTATGGCGTGGCTGCCGTGGTGGCCGTGGTCCACGACGTGGTGGTCTCCGCCGGCATCTTCTTCCTGGTCTTCCAGGGAGAACTCTCTCTGACCACGGTGGCCGGCTTCCTGACCATCATCGGCTACTCCCTGAACAACACCATTGTCATCTTCGACCGCATCCGCAGCGAGGCGGAAAGCCATACCCAGATGACCTATGGACAGCTGATCAACAGCGCCATCAATGCCACGCTCTCCCGCACGATCCTCACCACTCTCACCACCCTCTTTGTGGTGCTGACTCTCATGATCTTCGGCGGCGGCGTGATTCTGGACTTCGCCTTGGTGATGCTCTTCGGCCTGATCTGCGGCACCTTCTCCAGCCTCTTCCTCTCCACCGCCTTCATCCGCCGCTGGCATAAGCGCAGCGTTCAGGACAAGAATGCCGCCGCGGCAGCCGCCCGCCTGAAGAAGGCCTAGGAGTCTCCGCCCTTCTCTTCCTCTCCTTTTTCTGAGGGTTCGCCCTTGGGGAGAACGGGGGGGGGGAGGGGAAAAATCCCGAGGTGGTTTCCGGCGTTTGCAGTTCCAAGGCAAGAGGCTAAATTACCCCGGATTCCCGCTTGAGGCGGGGTGTGGCTCAGCCTGGTTAGAGCGTCACGTTCGGGACGTGAAAGTCGGAGGTTCGAATCCTCTCACCCCGACCATTTTTCCCCCATCATGGGACTTGTTCCTATGATGGGTTTTTTGTTATTCCACCGGGAATCTGATTTTCTATTGGTATATTTCCATTCCGCAAGACATTTCGAAACCCCTATTCTCGTCTACGACCATGAAGACGATCTTCTCCCGCTATTCTCTCCTCGTGCTCTGCCTCTCCTTGGCGCTCTCCCTCTCTGGCCAAAATCTGATTCCCAATCCCCGCTTTCAGGAGGGAGCAGAGCAGAACGGCATCCCCAACGGATGGTACTACGATTCCCCGGAATATGTGAAATCCCGGTATGGAGTAGAGGAGGAGGAGGGGCGTCCTTGCTTCCGCATTGAGCGTCTTGCCCCCGGGGACGGACTCTGCCGCATCTCCACCAACATGGACACCATCCGTCCCCAGGCCAACTACCTCTTCTCCCTGGATGTGAAGAGTCTGGGAAATTCCGCCGAACTCTATCTCTATGACTATTCGACGGACGGAAAGTATGAAACCAAGGTCTTTTCCGTGCCTAGGAACAAAGAGGAATGGCAGAGTCTCTCCTTTTTCTGGAGCAGCCGGGAGAACACCGCCAGAATCAAGCTTTCTCTGGTGGCGGGAAAGGCGGCTGGGCCCGTCTTTTATGGCAATCTCCGCCTGATTTGCGTGGATGATCCCACCCAGGTGAATTTGCCTGTCCTGCCCATGGCGCCTGCTCTGGAAGCCGGAGAAGAGGATGCCGCCTGGGAATGGGCCTACGAAACCACGCCCTATCTCCAAATCGGCAAGGACACCTCCTTGCCGGTCACCGCCCTCACCACCGCTCGCCTGGGATATGCCCAGGGGGAGCTCCACATCCTGGTGAAGGCCCAGGAATCCCGTCCCCAAGATCGGATCCAGGGAAAGGAGACCCTGTGGCAGAACGACACCCTGGAGCTCTTCCTGCGGGATCCCGTCACCAACATGACCTACCATTTGGGCGTGACTCCGGGAGGGGAGCAGGGAACGGAGGTGGTGAATCAGGAACGGGTGGCCGGCTTCGCCAAGGATTGGTACTCCCAGGACACCACCGCCGCCACCATGGCGGATGTCCAGCCCTTGGCCTTCCGCTCCCATGTCCAGGATACGCCCGAGGGATGGCGGGCCCATTTCATCATTCCGCTGACCCAGCAGAACCTGGAGTCCCGTCGGGAGTTGGCATTGCTGCTGGCCCGTGGGCGGAAGACCTCCGGGGGAGAGGAGTACAGTTCCTGGGGACGTACCACAGGGGACTTTTTCAAGGACAGCCAGGGCTTTGCCTCGGTGGCCATGCCCGTGGTTTCCGCCTCCTCCTCCTCTTTTGCTCCCCTGGCTGCGCCATCCGCCGTTTTGCCGGAGTCCCTGGTGGTGCCCGCGCCCCAGCAAGCGGTCTTCCAGGAGTCTGTGCTTTCCTTTGCCGCCCCCTTGTCCATCGCGGCTCCCAATGACAAGGCATACTTGGCGGCTCGTCAGATGATGCTGGCCCAGTTCCATCAGGAGCCCCGCCGGGCGGCGGGCGCCGAGGAGGCGCAGGTGCTTCTGGTGCTCGAGGAGGAGTGGAAGGAGTCGGCGTTGGCGGAACGAGAGGAGTGGCAGCGTAGGGAAGCCTATCGGCTGGAGGCCACGGACAAGGGGCAGGTGCGGATTCAGGCAGTGAGTCACCGGGGGCTGGTGAACGGCTTGGCCACGCTTTGCCAGATGCTGACGCCCCAGCAGGATGGCACCCTGGTTTGCCGCCAGGCCAAGATCCTGGATTGGCCCGACCTGGAATACCGGGGATGGCACAGCCTCTCCCCCTCCAGCGACGCCGAGGTGCCCCTCACCCTCCAGTTCATTGACACCCTGGCTTCCCTGAAATTCAACTGGTTCTCCCTCCAGTTCGATGGACGCTTCGCCTACGAGAGACATCCAGAGCTGGCCAACTGGAATGCCTCTTCCAAGGAGTCCCACCGGAAGATCGCGGCCCGGCTGGAGCTCTACGACATCCAGGTGATCCCCATGAACCAGTTCCTCTCCCATTTCCGCCATTTCCTCCGAAAGCCGGAACTGCGGAGATTTGCGGAAATCCAAAAGCCGGAAAAGGAAACCCCCTTCACCTATTGGAACTACTGCCCCCGCCATCCGGAAATCCATGACCTGGTCTTCGACATGATCGACGAGCATCTGGAGTGCTACCCCCAGGCCAAGTGGTATCATGTGGGCATGGACGAGGCCACCTTCGAGCCCTTCGGGGTGTGCGAACGGTGCCGGGATACCTCCGGCGGAGAACTCTACGCCGAGGAGGTGCTCCGGCTCCATGACTACGTGGTGAAGCAAAAGGGACTGCGCATGGCCATGTGGTGCGACCAGCTGGAGGTGCAGCGCAACGGCGGCACCAAACCCTACAACACCGCAGAAGCACTCCCCTTGATCCCCCGGGATGTGGTCATCTTCGATTGGCATTACCGGGAAACCCCGGAGAACCCCACAGTGAAGTTCTTTATGGACGAGGGCTTCCAGGTCATCGCCTGCGGCTGGTATTTCCCGGAGAACGTGGTGCCCCTGGCCGAGGAGGCCTATCGCCAAAAGGCCTTGGGATACGGAGGGACGACTTGGACGTTTATGAACGAAATCCGCCAAAGTTCCCACTTGATGACCTCCGTGGTGCTGGGTGCGGAACGGAGTTGGAACGCCCATGGGCCGACCTTGGCCCAACTTCCCTATATTCCCCTGGAAATCTTCGTGAAGCTCCACGACGGCCGAGAGGAGAATCCCCCGGAAAAGTTCCTCCCCATCCCCCTGGAGGACGCCGCCAATATGACCCTGGCGGGAGATTCCTGGAAGAGCTGGATGGGGCTGGGGCCGGAAAGCGATTGCTCCGCCCTCCCCACAGGCCTCCAGTGGTTCAAGAACATCCCCTTCTACATCTCCCCCAATAAACTGGGCGCTGTGGCCACGCGGGATGAATCCCTGGAGATGCGGCGGTATCCCAAGGCGGTGAAGGGAATCCCTGTGGGGATGGCCGCCCGGGAACTGGTCTTCCTCCAAACCGCCACCCGCCCGCCCATCGTGGTGCGGGAACGGGGCAAGGATCCGGAAAAACCCACCAATCTGGGAGCTTATGTGATCCATTATCAGGACGGCGAATCTCTGTCCATCCCCTTGAATTGGGAGGAGAACATCACCCACTGGAATGCCCAAATGCCTTCCGCCTTCAATCTCCCCCTGTGGCAGGGCCTCACGCCTGAGGGCGCCAGAATCGCCCTGGAAGGACTCCGCTGGAAGAATCCGCGCCCCGAAGTGCCCATCGTCTCCGTGGATCTGGAATCCCTGGAGGGAAAATCCGCCCCCGTTCTCCTGGCCATCACCGCCATTCTGGAATAACGCCCACGAATGACGGCGGGAGAAGCCCAGGCCAATTCTTAGCTCCCACCCCCCCCCCGCTCTCTGTTTTTTGGGGGGGCATGGGGCTCAGGCAAGGCTTCCCCGACCCCGCTCTTCTTTTGCCCTGTTTTCTCTCTTAACCGAGGAGAAAACGGGAATGAGGATATGGCCTGAATTGTGGCTCATTTTCCTCCCGGAAAACGCCAAGGGAAACGTATTTTATAGAAGAACTCAGATTCCCTGTTTTTGGCAAGAAAAACGGCGGAAAAACATTTTTTCTTGGCGAAGAAAGAATATCATATTATTTTATCCATTGTATTTCTCACATGAACGTCTTCTGACGTGTACAATCCGTACCTGTTAAAAAGGAAATTGGAGATGAGTACGCAGGAACAAATTGCCCAGATCATCCAATACGAGGGAGATAATCAGACCTTCCTTTGGAAGCATCCCACGGAGGACTTCTACGCTGGCTCCCAGTTGATTGTTCATGAATCCCAGGAGGCCGTCTTCTTCATGAACGGCCAGGCCCTGGATACCTTCGGGCCGGGGCGCCACACCCTGGAAACCCAGAACATGCCTCTGGTTTCCCGCCTCTTCAGCGCGCCCACAGGGGGACGCACCCCCTTCCACTGCGAGATCTATTTCATCAACAAGACGGAGCAGATGGCCATCAAATGGGGGACGGACACGAAGATGGAATACGTGGAGCCCGTCTACGGCTTTCCCATCCAGCTGGGAGCCTGCGGCGAGATGTGCCTTCAGGTGGAGGATGGACGCAAACTCCTGACCAAGGTGGTGGGAACGGAGCGGGGAATCGGCCAGTCCCAGCTGATCCAGAAGTTCCGCGCCTTCCTGATGACCCGGGTCAAACCCTATCTGGTCACCCTGATTCGGAAGGACCAGCTGAACATCTTCCAAATTGACGAGCGGCTCCAGGAGATCTCGGCGGCGCTGCGGGAGATGCTGACCGGGGATTTCCGGGAATACGGCATGTCCTTGACCCAGTTTCTGGTGACCACCATCGTCAAGCCCGAGGAGGACAAGAACTACCAGCGCTTCAAGCAGCTGCATTTCCGCCAGTATGCGGATGTGGCCGAGGCCAAATTGCGTCAGCAGATCGGGGTCATTGAGCAGCAGACTGCCGCTCAGCGCATGGTCATCGAGGCGGAGGGCATTGCCCGGAAGCGTCAGGTGGAGGGATATACCTACCAGGATGAGCGGGGCTTTGACGTGGCGGAACGGGTGGCCAGCAACCAGGCCGTGGGCCAGTTGACCAACATGGGAATTGGTCTGGGCATGGTCTCGGGCATTGGCGCTCCTTTGAGCGGCGCCGTGGGCGGCATGATGTCCCAGGCAGTGGGCAAAACCCTGGGTGGCGGAACCCCTGTGGGCGGAACCCCGGCGGTAGGGGTGGCGGTTCCCGTCGGAAGCGGGGCTTTGGCGGCGTCTCCGGAAAAGTGTGCGGCCTGCGGCGCCTCCCTGCCCACGGGGGCGAAGTTCTGCTCCGCCTGCGGGGCGAAGGCCGCTGTTGCGGTGCCCGCTTCGGAGGAAGCCCTGTGCGTGGCCTGTGGCGCGAAGATTCCCAAGGCCAGGTTTTGTCCGGAGTGCGGGGCGCCCCAGGAGGCGAAGTGTCCGAAATGCGGCAAGGTGGCGTCTCCCGGCACCAAGTTCTGTCCGGAGTGCGGAACCAGCCTTGTGAAGGAGAAATAACACCATGCAGAACAAAAATACGATTCGGATTCTTCTGGCCACGGGACTGGGCGTGTTGCTGTGGACGGCCCTCTACTGGGTGTTGCCCAAGGCGATGGTGGTGCACGTCGGCTATGGCTTTGGTCTTCTGGGAATGGGGATGGTCGCAGGCACTCTGCTCCGGGTGGCCCGCAGCACCAAGGGGAACTACATCCCCCATGTGGCCTTCCCCCTCGTCGCCCTCCGCTATGGGGCGGGCAATCTCCTCCTGACCGGCGTGGTCCTGGGGCTGGTTCTGGTGGGGAAGATCGCCGTTCCCTGGGTGCTCTTCACCCTCCTCCATGCCGCCTTCCTGGCGTGGTATCTGTGGAAATTCCTGGCCATGGAGGCGGGACGGGAGGCGATTCTGGCCACCGGGGAAAAGGCGGAGGCCTGCTGCGAGAATTGGAAGTCCCTTTGCGGGGAGGCGGAGATCCTGGTCAAGACGGCTCCTGCCCAATTCCAGAAGGAGATTTCCCAAATGCGGGATGCGGTGCGTTATGCCGATCCCGTGAGTCATCCTTCCGTGGCGGAGGTGGAGAATCGGGTGAGGGCGGCCCTGGCTGGCCTGAAAGAGAGCCTGGCCAAGAATGAGGAAGCTTCGGTTTCCCTGCGTTGCCAGGAGATTCAGGCGGCGGTGCAGGAGCGAAATGTCTGCCTGAAGTCTCGGAAGCCGTAGGGCGGGTGGGTGTCGGGCGTCTGTCAGGAAAGGAAGATGGCAACGATACAGTGCAGGATGTGCGGGGGGATGGTGGAGCTTTCCCCGGGGGCTTCCAGCGGGGAATGCCCCTATTGCGGCGGCCTGGCGACCTTTCCCCAGGCGGCGGACGTCCGTACGGAGCAACTCTACAACCGCGCGGAGCACTTCCGGCAAATCTGCGATTTCGACAGGGCCGCGGCGGCCTACGAGGAATTGGTCCGCCATTCCGACGGGGATCCCGACGCCTACTGGGGGCTCGTGCTGTCCCGCTTCGGCATTGAGTATGTGGAGGATCCGGCCAGCGGGGAGCGCATACCCACCTGCCATCGCGCCCAATTTGACTCCATTCTGGCAGACCCGGACTACCAGAGAGCCTTGGAGCTCTCCCAGGGCATGCAGCAGGAGCTGTATGAGAGCCAGGCCAAGCGCATAGCCGAAATCCAGAAGGGGATCCTGGCCATCTCCGCCAAGGAGGAACCCTATGACATCTTCCTCTGCTACAAGGAGAAGACGGAGGGAGGCTCCCGCACCAAGGAGTCCACCATCGCCCAGGATCTCTATTATCAACTCACCCAGGAGGGATGGAAGGTTTTCTTCGCCCGCATTAGCCTGGAGGACAAACTGGGGCAGCAGTACGAACCCTATATCTTCGCCGCCTTGAACTCCGCCAGGGTGATGCTGGTGCTGGGCTCCCGGAAGGAGCATTTCGAGTCCCCGTGGGTGAAGAACGAGTGGAGCCGCTTCCTGGCGCTCATGAAGAAGGATCGCTCCCGCCTCCTTATCCCCTGCTACACCGGCATGGACCCTTATGACCTCCCCGAAGAACTCTCCATGCTCCAAAGCCAGGACATGACCAAGATCGGATTCGTGCAGGATCTGCTTCATGGGATCCGAAAAGTCCTGAAAAAGGAGAAGGAGGCGGAAAGGGAGGAGGCGAACGACGGCGACGCTTCTCCCGGCGAGGAGGCTCCCCTGCTGAAAAGGTGCCATATCTTCCTGGAGGACAAGGAGTGGGAGAAGGCGACGGAGTATGCCAACCGCGTCCTGGATCTGGATCCTGAAAACGGGGAGGCCTACTGGATGCTCCTCTTGGCGGAATCTTGCGCATCTTCCCTGGCGGAGATGCCCCAGGAGAAATTCCAGGCGTTGTCCGGAGACAAGAACTTTTCCCGGGCCATGCGATATGCCGATGCTGACCTGAAGGCGCAAATGGCTCAGCAGGGGAAAGAGGCGGAAGAACGGTGGAAAAGAGAGGCGCAGAGGGCGAGACTGCTTGCCATCCTGCAGAATCTGCTTCGAAGAAGAGAGGCGCAGAAGCGGGAGGAAGAGCGTCAGAGGGCCTTCCAGGGACGTTGGGAGGCGCTTCTCCTGGAATGTTCTGCCGCGGAAACCCCCATGGAGTTTCTTACGTTGGCTCCCTGTTTCGACCAACTCCATCAGGATGGCTATGCCCCTGCTGAGGGAACGGGGAAGGCGTGCCGGGAGATTGCCTGCTATGTGGCTGGCTATCAGCTGGGGGTGGAGTTTACCTCTCTTTCCGTGGAGAACAATGCCTTGTTCTGTCACTGCCCCGTCATCCAAGAATATCGGAAGAACCCAAAGAGGAAGGTGTCGGAGGAGGACGGGACAGAGTGCCTCCGGCAGGCGATGCAGGGAATGTCTGTGCTGCTCCAAGCAGGATGCCCGGAGGCGGAAGGCTGCTTGGAGGAATTGAGGGAGAGATGCTATGGCCTGGCCCTGGTGGCACGAATGAACAAAAAAAACTTGGTGGCGAAGAGTTATCTAGACTTGCTCCCCTCGGACTATCGGGATGTCGAGATGCTGCAGATTAGCACGGCAAATCGTTTCTGCTGCCTGGGATATCTGGTCTTTCTTCTCCTCCTTCTCCTGGGTGTCGCGGGATGGTTCGTCTTCGGCTTTTTGTCCTCCCTGCATG
>JAEDMH010000016.1 GCA_016303095.1 Lentisphaeria bacterium
GAGCGCCATGGCGGCCCAAATGATCGTCGCCGGGGTGAAGAACCTATGGCTGGCTCCCTAGGGAACCCTGGGCCTCCCCCCCCGGGAAATCGGGAATCAGATTATAGTAAACCGCTTTTCTCCCTTCCTTCGTGAACTGTGGCGTCCGCCCCGCTCGCCCCCTGCCTCTTGCCCAGGCCGGGCACGCCCACGGCCCTCCCCCGCTTCCTTCCCTCCCCCCACCTAAACCGTACCATGAACCCTGCGCTGCTTTCCCAGAAGGACTACCTTGAACGCCCCCAGCTGGAAGCCCTCCAGCTGGAGCGCCTCCAGACCATCGTGGCCCACGCCTACCAGAATAGCCCCTTCTACACCAGGGCCATGGACGCCATGGGAGTGAAGCCCCGGGACATCCGGAGCCTGGCGGACATTGTGCGCCTCCCCTTCACCCAGAAGACGGATTTGAGAGACCACTATCCCTATGGGCTGAATGCGGTCCCCTCCGAAGAAATTGTCCGCATCCACGCCTCCAGCGGCACCACAGGCAAGCCCATCGTGGTCACCTACACCCGGGGGGACCTGGACATTTGGACGGAGACCACGGCCCGCTGCTTCCTCATGGGCGGGGTCACCAATCGGGACGTGGCGGTCATCGGCTATGGCTATAGCCTCTTCACCGGCGGCATGGGCGCCCACCAGGGCATGGAGCGCATTGGCGCCACCGTGGTTCCCATGGGAGGAGGCAACACCGAGAAGCTCTGCATGCTGATTCAGGATCTGGGAGTCTCGGTGCTGTGCTGCACCCCCTCCTACTTCATCCACCTCATGGAGGTGGCCCAGCGCCTGGGCCTGGATCTCCACAAGACCACCCTGCGCCACGGATTCTTCGGCGCCGAGCCCTGGACCGACGAAATGCGGGCGCACATCGAGGAGGGCTCCGGCATCCACGCCCACGACATCTTCGGACTCTCGGAGATCATGGGCCCCGGCGTGGCCGGCAGCTGCGACGCCCATAACGGACTCCACATCTTCGAGGACCACTACTTCCCGGAGATCGTGGATCCCGCCACCGGCGAGGCTCTGCCCCCGGGAGAAGAAGGCGAACTGGTACTCACCACCCTGGACAAGTTCGCCATGCCCCTCCTCCGCTACCGCACCCACGACATCACCCGCCTCCACTACGAAAAGTGCTCCTGCGGACGCACTCTGGTTCATATGGATCCTATCCGCCGCCGCAGCGACGACATGCTGATCATCCGGGGCGTGAACCTCTTCCCCTCCCAGGTGGAAGCCATCCTCCTCCCCATCCATGGCGTGGTGCCCCACTACGAACTGGTGGTCACCCGGGAAGGCGCCATGGACGAGCTGGAAGTGCGGGTGGAGGTCACCCCCGACCTCTTCGGCGACAAGGTGGCGGTCCTGGAATCCCTCCGGAAGCTCATCGCCGAGAAGATCAAGGGAATGATCGGCATCAGCGCCAAGGTCACCCTGGTGGAACCCGGCGCCATCGCCCGCTGCGACGGCAAGACCCGCCACGTGGTGGACAAGCGGAAAAAATAGGCGACTCGTCCCAGTTCCTCCCCCCCCTTTCCCTTTCTCTTCACGACAGGAGACAACGACCATGACGAAGGAAATCCGACAGATCTCCATCTTCCTGGAGAACCGCGTGGGGCGGCTGGCCCAAGTCACCAGCCTTCTTGGACAATCCTCCATCGACATTCTGGCCATCTCCGTGGCCGACACCGCCGACTTCGGCATCCTCCGGCTGCTGGTGAATGACGTGGACAAAGCGGTGGCCGTGCTGCGGGACAATGGCACCGTCTGCACCGTGAACCCGGTTTCCGTGGTGCCCGTGGAGGGCGTTCCCGGCGGTCTGGCCAAAGTCCTGGGCATCATTCTGGACAACGGGCTGAACATCGAATACATGTATGCCGTCTCCCAGAAACCCGTGTCCCATCCCTTGATGGTCTTCCGCTTCACCAATCCCGAGGCGGCCCGTCTGGCCTTCTCCCAGGCCGGCGTGGAGACCCTGACCCCCGAGGAGTTCCTCGCCTAGCCTCTCCTCTTCCGGCTCTCCCTCCCCATGGACTATTCCGGCTTGGCGGCGGGCTTTCTCACCGCCATCCTCTCCTCTTCCGCCTTTCTCGCCTCCACCTGGGCGTTGCGTCGCACCAAGGGTCTTTCCCCCCATGGGCTGATGATCAACGCGGGGGTATGGATGGGGATTTTGTCCCTGGGGATGTTGGCGGTTTTCTGGACCCCGGCCTTGTTCACCCGGGGCTTCCTTTCCCGTCTTCCCGCCCTGGCGGGGGCCTCTGTCTTCTTCAGCCTGGGGCAGACCTGCGTCTTTGTGGCCCAGCGGAAGGTGGAGGCCTCCCGGGTGGTGCCCCTCCTGGGATTGAAGCTGCCCATGCTGGCGCTGATCTCCCTGGCCTTCTTTCACGATCCCCTAGGCCCCTGGCAGTTTCTCGCCATCTTCCTGGCGGTCGTGGCAGCCTTTTTGCTGAACCATGCGGGAAAGCGCATCCCCCTCTCCAGCATTCTTTTCGTGCTGGCGGGATGCCTCTCCTACTGCCTTTCCGACCTTTCCCTGAACGCCCTCACCCGGCGCATTGCGGCGGATCTAGGGGAGAGCACCCTAATGGCCGCCCTCCATTGCACCGCCTTGACCTACATTGGGGTGGCGGTGCTGGCCCTGGCGGCCCTCTGCGTCACCCGGGCCTCCCTCACCACGCCGGCGGTGCTCCGCAGCATCCCCTTCTCCTGCTTGTGGATCGGATGCATCATCGCCTTGAATTTCTGCTTCGCCCGCCTGGGCACGGTTCACGGCACCCTTCTCCAAAACACCCGGGGCATCTTCACCCTCCTCCTGACCCCCCTGTGCATCGCCATGGGATGCACCGCCCTGGAAACCAAACTGACAGCCAACCTCTTCTGGCGCCGCATGGCCGCCGCCACCCTGGTCTTCCTGGCCGTCCTCGTTTATCCCCTGGGGAAATGATCCCCCACGCCTCCCCTTTCTGACTCTCCGCCGGAGACTCCCCGGCGACTCCCCCTCCTCCCATGCCTCCTTCTCCTGCCAGCAAACCCTTGGACGACGCTCTGCGCCACAATCGGGAGATGGCCTCCACGGCATTCCGCTACCACCGCTTCATTCCTCTTTTTTTCCTGGTCTTCCTCCTCTTCTCCCTCCTGTCCTTCCATCCCGAGGATCTGGATTTCTTTGCGGGAGGGCTGCAAGGCTCCACCTATCCCCACAATATCTTTGGCGCATGGGGCACCAATGTCAGCTGGTTTCTGCTTCTCATTCTGGGATTGGGGGCCTACCAACTGGTCTTCCTGTGCCTTCTCTGCCTCTGCCGACGCCTCATCTGGAGAAAGGGGCTGCTGGCCAGCAACTGGGAATACATCCTCTCCATTCCCCTGAATGTCTTGGGAGTCTCTCTCTTCCTGGGAGCCCTGCCCCAGGCCCTGCCCCAATGGACCCAGAAGCTGAATCTGGCCACCATCCCCGGAGGACTCCTGGGACAGTTCTTGAGCAGCCCGGATCGGGGCATCATCTTCCAGGCGCTGGACACCACGGGATGCCTCATCTTCGCCGGAATCTGCTTGTTCTTTAGCCTGTTTGTCATCCTCCACTACGATTGGCTGGTGCCCGGCCAATTCCTGTGGCGGATGCTCTGCACCCATTGGAGGACCTATCAGGAGAAGCGGGCGGCCAGACGCCAGGCGGAAAGGGAAGCCGCCGCCCAGGCCGCCAAGACCGCCCCGCCGGAAGCGCCTGCTCCCCCTGCCGCCCCCACGCCTGTCCAATCGGAAGTGCGCTTTTCGGGAGGGGGAGAGACGGTTCCCCCCGCTGGCTTCCGGGCCCGCAGGGGGCAGGAATCCATTCAGGCCGACCGCCAGGCCCAGGAGGCCATCCTGGGCGCCTCCCGAGGGAGCACCCCCGCTCCTCCCCCGCCCCGCTACCAGGCCGAACTCCCCTTGCCGGAGGCGGAGGACACGCCTCCTCCCCCGCCGCCGCCTCCCCCCGTCTCCCGGCCGACTCCTCCGCCCGCTTCCCGGCGTGCCGCTCCTGTGGCCTCTCCCCCGCCGGGGAGGTATCAGCTGCCTGTCCCCGAGGAGTTCTTCCCCCCGGCTCCCCAGGAGGGGCTGGCCTCGGTCAGTCCGGAGGAATTGGAGCGGAACAAGGGGATCATCCAGAGGACCTTGGATGCCTTTGACATGGATGCGGACGTGGTCAACGCCACCGCCGGCCCCCAGGTCACCCTATACGAAGTGCAGATGGGCACAGGCACCTCGGTCACCCGCCTAGGCTCCTGCCGCCAGGACATTTCCATGGCATTGAAGGCCACCCGGAACATCCGGATGCTGCTGCCCATTCCCGGGAAAGGGGTGGCGGGCATTGAAGTGCCCAATCGGAAGCCCGCCTTGGTGTGCGCCCACGAGCTGTTCACCTCGGAGGCCTGGCGGACCACCCGAAAGCACATTCCCCTGATGCTGGGAAAGAACTTCCAGGGAAATCCCTTCATCATGGATTTGGAGGAAGCCCCCCATCTCCTCATCGCCGGCTCCACGGGAAGCGGAAAGTCCGGCTGCATGAATCTCCTCCTCCAATCCCTCCTCCTCCGCTTCACCCCAGAGGAATTGCACCTGGTGATGGTGGACCCCAAGATGCTGGAATTCGCCCCCTACGAGAAAATCCCCCATCTGGCCGCCCCCATCATCAACGAAGTCTCCCAAGCGGGGGCCCTGCTGAACTGGGCCTGCGTGGAGATGGACAAGCGGTATCGCCAAATGAAAGCCGTGGGCGTCCGCAAGCTGGTGGAGTTCAACCAACGCCCCTTGACCAATCCCCCGCCTTTGGACAGCGACGGGGATCCCGTGCCCGACCGCCTGCCCCGTCTGGTGATCATCATCGACGAGCTGGCGGAGATCACCCTCCAGGTGAAGAAGGATGTGGAGCTGGCTCTCTCTCGCCTGGGAGGCAAAGCCAGAGCGGCGGGCATCCACATGATTGTGGCCACCCAGCGTCCCTCCCGGGAGGTCTTCACCGGCGTCATTAAGAGCAACTTCCCCTATCGGATCGCCTTGAAAACCTCCGACAGCACCAACTCCCGGATCATTCTCGGCGCCACGGGGGCCGAGGATCTTCTGGGCAAAGGAGACATGCTCTACAGCACGGGCGGCGCGGAATTGGAGCGCATTCAGTGCGGCTGGGTGGAAAACCAGGAGATCGGAGACGTGACCGCCTTCTGGGCCAACCAGGGAGCGCCCCAATACAACGAGAGTCTGATGCGTGCCCTGGAACCCGCGGAGGAGAACGAGGGAGAGGTGCCCGGAGACGACGCCGGGGAGGTCTCCCTGGCGCCGGGAGGCGGCAACGGAGAAGACGACCTGATTCTCCAGGCCCTCCGGGTTCTCCAGCAATACAAGCGCCCCACCATCTCCCTGCTCCAGCGCTATCTGCGCATCGGATACAACAAATCCGCCAGCCTGATGCAGGAGTTGGAGGATCTAGGCTACGTGGGCCCTCAGCCCATCTCCGGCATGCGGGAAATCTACTGGGACAACTTCCCCGTGGAGGGAGAAGCCGCCCCGCGGAGAGGCGGCGAGCCCCCCTTGACTTCCTCCCCCTCCCAGGAGCCTCAGGAGGAAAGGGAGCCTCAGGAGCCCTCCTCCGCTCCGGCTGACTTGGACTTGGGCGCTGAGCCGGAGGAAAACTCTCTCTCCGCCTCCTCTTATGCCCAGCGCAGGGCCTCCGCGGCCGCCGACTCCCCCCGGGAAGAGGAGTCTCTGTAAGCCCCCATGGAGACGCTGCCCCCCATCCCCCCGTCCAATGGCCCCTCAGGAGTCTCCCTGACCGCCCCGCCGCCCAGTTTCGGGGCGCTGCTCCTGCGCTACCGGCTGAACGCCGATCTCACCCTGAACAAGGCGGCAGAACAGGCGAAAATCACCGTCCCCCGCCTTCAGTCGCTGGAAGCGGCCGACTTCGCCGCCATCGATCTCCATCCCCACTACTGCCTCCCCATTCTGGAGCGCCTTTGCGTGGTCTACGGGCGTTCTCCGGAGGAGACCGACCGGCTCCTGGATGTCTTCCAGAAGAACCTGGAGACCTACGAGGCGGAGACGGGAGTCCAGCTCAACCGAGAGCTGTCCCACTGCCTGGAGGAGAACGCCCCCGCCCCCGTGGCACGCCCCTCCGCCATCCTCATCTCCTTCCTGATTCTCCTCCTGCTCCTCCTGGTCCTGGGGGGATGTCTCTACCGGAAGTTCCAGCAGGCCACCCTGCCGGAATCCCGGGACTATGATCTGCCGGCCCTGCTCCCCGAACCCACGCTCCCCTTGGACACCCTGCCCCTTCCCTGAGGCCACCCACCCCATGACCCCTCCCTATCTCCCCCCTTCTCCCGAGCTTTGGGTGCCCGTCCCCAGGAATGCGGAGGATTCCCCCTCCCCCGAGGAGGAACGGCCCCTGGATCCTGCCGTCTCCCGGGAGGAACAGGAGCGTACCGCGACCCACTTCCAGAACCTTCTGGAAGACGCCGGCTTGGCGGCCACGGTCACGGCCATTGTGCCCACCACCGCCTACATCCGGCTGGAGATCAGCCTGGCTCCCGGCACCTCTCTGGAAGCCTTGGGGCTTCTCCGCCAGGAGATCCAGCAGAGAATGGGGCGTCCCCGTCCTCCCCGGATGCTCCTGCCCATCCCCGGGCGAGATCGGGCAGGGGTGGAAATTGCCAACCTTCAAGCCGCCTTCCCCACGCCCCAGGAGCTGTTCCTGGATCCGGACTGGAGCGCCGCCCAGGGCCATCTCCCCCTCCTTCTGGGAAAGGACGCCCTCCGCCTCCTCTCCTTGGATCTGGCCCGCAGCGGAAATCTCCTGGTGGCCGGATACGACGCCCCCAGCCTCGCCTCCCTCCTCCGCCAATTCCTCCTCTCTCTCCTCTCCCGTCAGACGCCGGAACAGCTCCGCCTGCTTCTCTTCTCCACCAAGGCGGAGACCTTCCGCCCCTTCGCCAAACTGCCCCATCTTCTTCTGGCTCCCCAGCGGGAAACAGAGACGGGCATTGGCCTTTTAGAGTGGTGTCTTCAGGAAACCACCCGTCGGCGCCGCCTGCTGGCCGCCTCGGGAAAGCGGAATCTGGAAGAATACGAAAAGGAGAGCCACCTCCCGGAGAAGAATCTGCCTAGGATCGTGCTTCTGGCGGACGACCTGAACGCCCTTCTTGCCCCCCGGACTTCTTCCCGGGTCCAGGAGCTTCTCCTTGCCCTGGAACAGGCCGGCACCGTGGGTGTCCATCTCGTTGCCGCCATCTCCGGCGTGGTGCCGGACGCTTTGCGGGACGCCTTCCCCAGCCGGATTTGCGGCCATCTTCCCCCGGGCGATCCCACCCAGGAACTCCTGGGATTCCAGGATGCGGAGTGTCTCCAGGACCAGGGGGACTTTCTGCTTCACGCCGATGGCGAGACCCTCCGGTTCGCCACCCCCCTCCTCTCTCCGAAGCTATGCGCCCGGGCGACGGAATGCGCAGGAGGGACGCCCTTGCGTCCCTTGGCCGAGCTTCAAACGTTTCTCCTTCATTTCCTGGAAGGCAAACGCGCCCTCCAGGAAGCCAATTTGGAAAAGGAAATGCCCCAGTTGAATTTTGCCGAACCCACGGCCAACGATGCCTTGCGCTGCGTCCTTTCCGCAGGCCAGGCCAACCCCTCTCTCCTCTCCGGCCTTCTGGGAGTTTCCCGGGAGCGGGCGGAGAATCTGTTGGACGAACTCACGTTCCATGAATACCTGAGCGCCCCGGACCAGAATGGGGAGCGGGCCATCCAGCGGGAGAAGATTCCCCCGGAGCTGCTGGGGGAGGCTCCCCGTCAGCGCAAGACCCTGGAGACCCTCCTGGAGGAACTATCCCGGAAGATCGCCCAGGGCGATCCCGGGAGCCGCACCGTGGCGGAATACAACAAGGGAGTTCACGCCATTGGCAAGAAGATCGTGGAAGAGGCCGCCGAAGTCTGGATGGCCGCCGAATACGAAAACAGCGAGAATCTCTCCCTGGAGATCAGTCAGCTCGTCTACCATCTCCTGGTGCTGATGCTGAAGAAGAAAATCACCCTGGAAGACATCTACCGGCAGCTCTAGCCCACTCCCCTGCCGCCCCCTCTCACCCCTCTCTTACCCCCCATGCTGAGAATCGCACTGCCCAACAAAGGCGCCCTCGCGGAAGAGGCCGCCACCCTGATGAAGGAAGCCGGCTACAAGGCCAAACGGGAGAACAAGGAACTCTCCGTGATGGATGCCGCCAATGATGTGGAATTCCTCTTCCTGCGCCCGCGGGACATCGCCGTCTACGTCTCCGGCGGCATTGTGGACGCCGGCATCACCGGACGGGATCTGCTGGCCGACTCCCGCTCCCAGGCCAAGGAGCTCCTTCCCCTGGGCTTCGGACGCTCCCGCTTCTTCTACGCCGTGCCCCAGAACAGCCCCATCACCGAAATCGCCCATCTGGCAGGAAAGCGCATCGCCAGCAGCTATCCCAACATCGTGCGGGATGACATGGCCGCCCGGGGGCTGGCGTGTTCCGTGGTCAAATTGGATGGCGCCGTGGAGATCTCCGTGCGTCTGGGGGTGGCGGACGCCATCGCCGACGTGGTGGAGAGCGGCACCACCATGCGCCAAGCCGGCCTCCATCCCATCGGGGAGCCGGTGATGGCCTCGGAGGCTGTGGTCATCGGACATCCCGGCATGGCGGAAAACGCCCAGGTCCGTTCTTTGCTGAAGCGCCTCCAGGGCATTCTTACCGCCCGGGCCTTCGTGGTGGTGGACTACAATGTGCCCGAGGCCCAGCGGGAGGCGGCCTGCGCCGTCACCCCCGGTGTGGAATCCCCCACCGTCACCCCCCTCTCCAAGCCAGGCTGGTACGCCGTCAAATCCATGGTGCGCCGCAGCGAGCTCAATCATGTGATGGATGCCCTGGAGGCCGTGGGGGCCACCGGCATCATCGTCTCCGCCATCTGCACCTGCCGACTCTGAACCTCCCCCCCTCCCTTCTTTCCTTCCCATGTGCACTGCCCACGGCGATTTCTGGAATCCCCGATACGAAACCATGTCCCGGGACGAATTGACGGCGTTGCAGAACACCCGTCTTTGCGCCCAGCTCCATCGCGCCTACGAGAACAACGCCTATTTCCGCCAGAAGCTCCAGAAGCACGGGGTGCATCCGGACGATGTCCATGGCATCCAGGATCTTCCCTTGCTTCCCTTCATGACCAAGGATGACTTCCGCCAGAACTACCCCCTGGGCATGTGCCTTTCTCCCCGGGAGGCGCTGCGGGAGTTCCACATGTCCAGCGGCTCCACGGGCGTCCCTGTGGTCATGCCGTACACCCAGGGAGATTTGGAGCAGTGGGGGGAGTGCATGGCCCGGTGTTACTGGATGGCGGGGATGCGTCCTGGGGAGGCCTTCCAGATCACCCCCACCTTTGGCCTCTTCAACGGCGGCTTTGGCTTCTACCACGGAGCGCGGATGGCGGGGCTCTTCTCCATTCCCTCCTCCAGCGGCAACACCGCCCGGCAAATCCAGCTGCTCCACGACTTCCAGGCCAAGGGCATTGGATGTGTCGTCTCCTACATGGCCCGCATCATCGAGGTAGCCGACGAACTGAAGATGGACTTTCCCACTCTGAAGGTGGGCATCTTCGGCTCCGAGACCTTCTCCGATGAAATGCGCCGGAAAATCGAGAGCCGCGCCCAGCTCCAGGCCTTCGACATCTACGGCATGACCGAGACCGGCGGCGTGGGAACCACGGGCATGGATTGCCAGGCCCACTGCGGCATCCATGTCTGGGAAGACCAATACATCACGGAAATCGTGGATCCGGAAACCGGAAAGGTCCTCCCCGACGGCAGCTACGGCGACGTGGTCTTCACCGCCCTCACCCGGGAGGCCCTCCCCGTCTTCCGCTTCCGCACCAGGGACATCTCCCGCATCCTCTCCCGGGACCCCTGCGCCTGCGGAAGAACCAGCCTCCGGCTGGACCGCATCACCGGACGGCTGGACGACATGCTCATCATCAAGGGAGTGAACTTCTTCCCCCGTCAGGTAGAGCAGGCCCTCCTGGAAATTCCCGGCGTGCTGCCCGAATACCAGATCATCATCGAGAACCGGGATGGCATCAACGACATTCGCATCAACGTGGAGGCCCAGGAGGGGGTCACGGGCTTCACCGTGGCCAAGCACCTGAAGGAGCGTCTGGGCTTCTCTCCCAAGGGAGACGTTTTCGCCCCGGGCACCCTGCCCCGTTCCGAGGGCAAGGCCAAGCGGGTCATCCGCCAGGACCTCCCCCCGAAATCTTGATCCTTTCCTTCTTCCCCCCCCCAAAAAAAATCATTCCACGCCGCAGGCGTCCGCTCTACGGCACCCACTAGGAGACATCCCCACATGGCCACTTCCCCCAAGGCAAAGGCCCCCAAAAACTCCCCCATCCGCCCCTGGAAACGGGAACCGGGATGGGACAAGCTCGCCCCCGGCGAGGAAAAACGACTGGAAGAATACTGCGCCGACTACATCGATTTCATCAGCGACACCAAAACCGAGCGACGGGTCCATGACCACCTCCTGGCCCTGGCCAAAAAACAGGGATTCCAGGACCTGGATCAGGTCGCCCGGGGAAAAACGCTCCTCAAACCCGGAGACGGCGTCTATCGCTCCATGGACGGCAAGACCCTCCTCCTGGCACGGGTGGGAAAAGCCCCCCTGGAAGAAGGACTCAACCTGGTGGGAGGACACGCCGACTGCCCCCGGCTGGACCTGAAACCCTGCCCCCTCTACCAGGACGAGGAACTGGTGCTGCTGGACACCCACTACTACGGCGGCATTAAACACTACCAGTGGCTCGCCATGCCTCTGGCCATCTACGGCGTGATCATCCGGCGGGACGGCACCAAGGTGGAAGTGGCCATCGGCGACGGCCCCAAGGATCCCGTCTTCTGCATCACCGACATCCTGCCCCATCTGGATGTGGACCAGTCGAAGCAGACCATGCGGGAAGGGGTTCGGGGCGAGAAGCTCAATGTGGTCTGCGGCTCCCGTCCCGTCTCCAAGGAGAAGGAGGACAAGGAGATTCCCCAGAAGGCCAAGTTGAACATCCTCCATCTGCTGCGGGAGACCTACGGCATCGAGGAGGAGGATTTTGCCAGCGCGGAGCTGGAGGTGGTTCCTGCCGGCCGCGCCCGGGAACTGGGCTTCGACCGCTCCATGGTCCTGGGCTATGGCCAGGATGACCGGGTCTGCTCCTACGCCGCCGCCCGGGCGGTCCTGGACTTCCAGGGAATCCCCCAGCGCACCATGGGAGCCCTGGTGGTGGACAAGGAGGAGATCGGCTCCTATGGCCGCACCGGCATGGACTCCACTTTCCTCCCCAATTCCGTGGCGGAATTGGTGGCCGCCACCCAGAAGAACTACAGCGACCTGGTGGTGCGACGGGCCCTGGAACACACCCGGATGCTCTCCGCCGACGTGGGCACGCTGGCCGACCCCGACTACAAAGGCGCCAACTCCGACGGCAACATGGGACGCTTGAACTGCGGCCTCCAAATCAACAAATACGACGGACACGGCGGCAAGGGCGGCGCTTCCGACGCCAGCGCCGAATTCATGGCCCATGTGCGCAAGGTCTTCAACGACGGCAAGGTGGTCTGGCAACTCTGCGAACTGGGACGCCCTGATGTGGGCGGAGGCGGCACCATCGCCCTCTACATGGCCCGCCTGGGCATCGAGGTGGTGGACTGCGGCGTGGGACTTCTCTGCATGCACGCCCCCTGGGAAATCGCCGGAAAGCTGGACATCTACATGGCCTACAAGGGCTACGCCGCCTTCCTGGCCAACGCATAGCCTCCCCGCAACGGGGCGCCGGGAAGGTTCGCCTGTTCCCGGCCCCCGCCGCCCCGCCCCTTCCCCCCAAGGAGGGGGCGGATTCCCCTCCCCCTCCCTCCCTTCTCCATGGGCAGCACAAAACACACGCCGGACACCCTGCCGCCTCCCACTCCCCTCAGCCAGGACGAGCAGCAGACGAAGATCGAGCATTTCCGGGAAGGCCTCAAAGCCTCCTGCCAGGAGAGCTTGAGCCGCTCCCGGCAAGACACCTCCTGGAGCCGCCGATTCTTTGACCGGGACAACTGCCTGGGGGCCATCCTCTTCTTCCTGACCTGGCTCCTGGGCGCCACGCTCCGCCTCTTCCTCACCCCCCCCGCAGGCGCTCCCCTCCCCCTCGCCCAACGGCTCTCCGACCGCAATTTCCTCCTCTTCCTCCTGCTCCAGGCCTTCTCCCTGGCCTTCCTGCAGGCCACTCTCAACACCCCCTGGCGCACCGCCCGTCCCATCCCCAAAGGAAAGGAATACCTCCTGGTCTCCCTCTCCCTGATGCTGGAGTTCGCCGCCGTCGCCTGGCTGATCCACACCGAACTCTTCCCCACAGACCGCCCCTGGAATGTCATCACGGTCCTTCCTCTGGCCCTCTTCCCCGCCCTCCTCATCAATCTGCTGGACGCCCGGGCCGCCGCCTGCACCGCCATTCTCCAGGCCATCCTCCTCCCCCTCCAGATTCCCACCGCCCCCACGGACAATACCTATCAACTCTTCTGCTTCACTCTCATCGTCTCCGTGGCGGCCCTCCCCTGCTTCCGAAATATTCGCCTCCGCATCCATTATCTTACCCATGGACTGCTCCAGGGCATGGTGGTCGCCGCCATGGGACTCCTTGCCTTCTATTTTGCGGAAGGCCCGGGCAGCGCCGATGCCACCTCGGCTCCCTTCCCCTGGCCCATGGCCTTCCAAAAAATCCTCCTTCCCGGACTCTTCCAGGGACTCCTCACCGGGCTGGCCTGCCTCCTCTTCCTGCCCTTGCTGGAACTCCTGTTCCGCATCCCCACCCCCATGACCCTGGCGGAGCTGACGGATGTGAACACCCCCCTCCTGCAACGCCTCCGCAACGAGGCGCCAGGAACCTACCAGCATTCCCTGGATGTGGCGGAAATGGCCACCAACGCGGCCTCCGTCATCGGGGCCGATGCCAAGCTGGTCCACGTGATGGCACTCTATCACGATATTGGAAAACTCTTTGCGCCCCAATACTTTGCGGAGAACATGACCAGCCGCAACAACCCCTTGGAGAATGGTCTGACCCCGGAGGAAAGCGCCAATCTCATCTTCGAGCACACCACCCATGGCATCCAGTTGGCGCAAAAATACCACCTCTCCCCCCTCATCCTCCCTGCCATTCGCCAGCATCACGGAAACACGCTTCTGGAGCATTTCTACCGGAAGGCCTGCGAACAAGCCGCCGCCCAGGGCGCTCCGCCTCCCGCCCAGGAACGCTTCCGCTACCCTCAGTCCCCCTTTACCTCCCGGGAGGTGGCCATCTTGAGCATGGCGGACAGCTGCGAGGCCGCCGTCCGGGCCCTCCTCTCCGCCACCCCCGACCTGAGCAAGCTCGCCCGGGACATTGTGGAGCAGACCCGGGAGACGGATCAGGATCCCGCCGTCAAGTGCCTGAAGCTCCTCACGGAAAATCTGGGGCAGAAGGAGCTCTCCCAAGTGGTGCGGGCCATCGACGAACGCATCGCCCTGATCTTCCGCAAACGCTACGAAGATCATCAGCTGGATCAGGTGGATCTCACCACCCGGGAACTGGCCGCCATGGCCAGAAGCTTCCGGGAGACCATCCTCTTCCACTTCCATTCCCGCCCCGAATACCGCACCCGATGAACCTTCGACTCTGCCCCATGCCCTCTCTCCGGGGACTTCGGGCCCTCCCCCGCTTCCAGCAGGCCCTGGAGGCCATCCTTCCCCTCACGGGCCTCCCCCTAGACCTCCCGGGAGAAATCCCCTTCATCCTGGTCACCCTCCCGCGGATGGCCCGCCTCAACGCGTTGCATCTCCATCACCAGGGGCCCACGGACGTCATCACCTACGATCTCCGCGGCCCGGAGGGAGCCTCCTCCTTCCTACCCCCCGAGGCGGGGCTGCCTGTCCTGGCGGAAATCTATCTTTGCCCGGAGGTGGCCCGGCGGCAAGCTCCCGCCTTCGGCCAATCTCCCTCCCGGGAGTTGTTCCGCTACGCCATCCATGGGCTCCTCCATCTGGCGGGAGAGGACGACTTGACTCCCCAGGCCCTGCAATCCATGCGCAAAGGAGAGGAACGTCTCCTTTCCGCCGCCGAATCCCGGGGATTTTCCCTGGAGGGTTTCCTCTTCTGACCCGGCCCGTCCTTCCCTCTCCATGCACAGGTTTCTTCTCCTTCTCCCCTCCTCCTTCCTTCTGGGACTCTTGGCCGTCTTTCTCTTCCTGGCCTCCCTGAAACTGGCTCTCTTTGGCCGTCCCCAACTCCGCAAGCTCCGGGAGAATCACCGGGAGCTTTCGGAGCGTCTGGAGGACATTTTGGAGCGAAAGCTGGTCTACCGGGTGGCTCTGCAGTGGGAGGCGGCCCTCTCCGCCACCGCCTCCGTGGCCCTCTTCACCGCCTGGGGGCTGGCCCCCCATCCCCACCTTTGGCCGGTATGGACCCTGGCCGCCCTCCTCTTTCTCCTCCTGATGCTCCTCCTTCTCCTGGCGGATCAGCTCCTCCCCCTCCCCTCCACCGCACGACTCCTCTGCCAGGCACTCCCCTTCGCCAAAGGCTTCGCCTTCCTGGGACTCCCCTTCCAGGCCCTGGAAAACCGCAGGGATGAACACACCCCGGACAACCCGGATAACACCATCACCACCGAGGACGCGATCCGCTCCCTGGTGGAGGAGGACGACACGGAAGAATCGGATCCCGCCGCCCCAGAGGACGATCTGGAACAGGACGAAAAACGGATGCTCACCGGCGTCATGAATCTGGACATCACCCTGGTCCATGAAATCATGACCCCCCGCGTGGACTTGGACGCCATCCCCCAGGATGCCACCGTCGCCGAGGCCAAAGCCCTCATCGCCCGCACGGGACACTCCCGCATCCCCGTCTACGGAAAATCCATCGACGCCATCACCGGCATCCTCTACGCCAAGGATTTGCTGGACGAGAAGAAGGTGGCCAACGCCCAAGGCGTCATGGCCTTCGCCCGCCCCCCCGTCTTCATCCCCGAGACCAAGAACGTGGGAGATTTGCTGAAGGAGTTCCGCAGCAAGCACAACCACCTGGCCGTGGTGCTGGACGAATACGGAGGCACCAGCGGCATTGTCACCATCGAGGACATTTTGGAGGAGATTGTGGGGGAGATCGAGGACGAATTCGACCGCACGCAGCCCATGCCCCAGACCCGGCGGGAGGCGGATGGCACCCTTACCGTGGATGCCCGCACCACCATCTGGGAACTGAATCAGCTCCTGGATCTGGAAATCCCCGAGGACGAGGGTTACGACACGTTGGCTGGTTATATTATGACCACCCTCGGCAGAATTCCCAGGACAGGGGAAAAGGTGGATACTCCCTTCCTGGAGGCGGAGATTCTCTGCGCCTCCCCCCGACGTCTCATCACCCTCAAGGTACAGAAAAAGCCCGAGACGCCCTAGCTCCCTCCCTCGTCCTAGATCTATCCCCTCCCCCTGGACCGCGCCTCCGCCCCGCCCCACCTCCCCCATGTTCCAGACCCTTTTCCTGATTTGCGCCGTCCTCTTCCTTCTCGCCCTGGAACGGGCGGTGACGAACTGGGCCATCCGCACCCCCTCCGCCAGGGACTTCATCCGGGCCCACTTCCTCCTCCACCCCAACGGAATCTCCATCCTCCGCTTTCCCCAGGGGGTGGTGGCGGTGTTTCTGGCCGCCAGGGGATATTGGGGATTGGCCATCCTCTGGTTCGCCTTCTGGATGATCACCGACCTCACCGACGGCACCATTGCCCGGGGATGCGACTTGAAGACCGCCGCCGGGGAGTGGCTGGATCCCCTGGCGGACAAGTTCATGTCCTTCCCCGTTCTCCTCTTCCTGGCTCTGGACACCACCCACACCGCCACCCCCAGGCTCTCCCTCTTCTGGGTGGCCCTCTACTGCTTCATCGATGTGATGGGGCAGTGTTCCCGGTTCTTCTGCAAGAAGAAGGCCGCCAACTCCTTCGGCAAGGTCAAAACCGCCCTGGTGACCATCCTCATCGCCGTCCTCTCCCTCTACCAATATTGCACCATAGAGAAGCTGGCCCAGTTCCCGCCCCTCACCCAGCTCTCCCAGGAGGTGGTGAACGCCATGACCATCGCCTGCGTCATCCTGGCCTTCCTCTCCTTGTATTGCAAGGTGATCCCCAGCCACTTCTACGCCAACTCCCTCACGCTCCTCAATTTCCTCTGCGGCCTGCTGGCCACCGTCATCGCCTGGACCCAGCCCCCCGGAAAATCCTACCTCCTGGCCTTCGTGGTCATCTTCCTGGGCCAGTTCTTCGATCTCTTCGACGGAAAGATGGCCCAGAAATTCGGCTCCACGCCCCGGGGAGCCCTCTATGACGACATCGCCGACGGCACCAATTTCGGCATTGCCTGCGGAAGCATCATCTTCCGGATCTTCCACAACTCCCCCTCCCCTCTCCTGTCCCTCCTGGCCCCCGTCCTCGCTCTCTTCTATCTGGGCTGCGTCATCTACCGGCTGCGCCGTTTCCTCCACCCCACCCGAAATCTCCCCAAGGGCATCTTCCAGGGCATGCCCTCCCCGGCAGGAGCGCTCCTGGCCGGCTCCGCCTCCATGCTCCTGTCCCTGTACGCTACGGAATTCGCCGCCTATTTCTGTGCGGCGCTCGTGGTGCTGGCGGGAGTCCTCATGATTTCCCATGTGCCCTACCGCCACTTCGGACGGGACCTGTGGCCCTCCATTCCCATGGGGCTGCGCATCTTCTTCCTGATTCTGATCATCTTCATCACCTGCTTCGCCCTGGTCAAGAAGGGATGGACCCATGCCTTCATCCAGCTCACCATCCTCCTGACCGCCGCCTACGCCCTGGGAGCCATCGCCCATCCCCGTTATCTGCAAAAGAAAAGGGAGGAAGAGAAAGCAGGGGAAGCCTGAGTTCCCCGCCCCCTTTCCCCTCACTCCCTCCTCCCCACCTTCCGCCTCGCCATGAGATTCCTTCCCGCCATTCTTCTTTCTCTCGCCGCCATCCCCCTTCTTCCCGCCCAGGAAGCCACCATCACCGCCAGGGACTTGATGGTCAAAGGGGGAAATCTCATGTTTGTCCTGCTCTTCCTCTCCCTGGTGGCCGTGATGCTTATGGTCTACTACTGCCTCTCCCTCCGCCGAAGCGTCCTGGCCCCCGCCAAATTCCTGCACGAAGCGGAGGATGCCGCCGAGGCGGGAGACTGGGAATTGCTGGAGGAGTTGGCCAGGAAGGACGGGTCTCTGGCGGCCAAGGCCGTGCTGGCGGCTTCCCAGGAGCGGCCCAATGGCCTGGAGGAAGCTCGGAAGGCCATGGAGGAGGAAGGAGCCCGGCAGACGGCGATTCTCTGGGGGCGTCTTCAATATCTCATGGACGTGGCCAGCATCGCCCCCATGGTGGGACTCCTGGGGACGGTCTGGGGCATGATGGTCTCCTTCCTGGCCCTGGACACGGATCTGGCCATGGCCAACAAGGTGAGCAACCTCACCAGCGGCGTCTCCCAGGCCATGTTCACCACCTTCGGGGGCCTGGTCATCGCCATCTTCTCCCTGGCCGCCTACGCCCTCTTCCGGGGGCGTCTCAACCGGCTCACCGCCCAGGTGGAGGTGGATTGCAAGGCTGTTTTGCGGAGGTTTAAGAAGGCATGAACTTCCGCAAGAACATCCAAGAGCGCCAGACGGGCTTCCCCATGGCCCCGATGCTGGACATTGTCTTCCTGCTTCTCATCCACTTCATGGCGGCCACGGTCTTCGCCCAGTGGGAGAAGCAGGTGGACATCACCGTGCCCACCGCCAAGACCGCCCGGGAGCAGACTCGGCACGTGGGAGAGCTGATCCTCAACGTGGACAAGGAGGGAAAGCTCTTCATCAACGGCCAGCCCTACTCCGACCAGACCGCTTTGGAACTGCTGCGCCAGATTGCCGACGTCTTCCGGGATCAGCCCATTATCCTGCGGGCGGATCAGGAAACCAGCGTCCAATCCCTCATCCATGTGATGGATCTCTGCCGGGAGGCAGATGTCTGGAACATCGCCCTCGCCACGGTCACCCCACAGGAATGAAATCCCTCTCCCTCCCTCTCCTCCTTGCTGGGATGGCGTTGTGCCTGACAGGCTTCCCCCTCCTGGCCCAGACCCCCTCCCTGCCCCAGGACGGACTGCTCTCCCCTGAGGAATCCGTCGCCTTCATCCAAGGGCTGGAGGCGCGGGGGCTTCATGACGAATGCCTTCGTCAGGCGGAGGTGTTTCTTCAGCGCTATCCGGGGCATCCCTATGGGGAGCAGGTAAAGCAGCGGAGAATCCGGAGTCTCCTTGTCCTGAAGCAATATCCCCAAGTCGTGGAGGCGATCCAGGCGTATTTGAAGGAATATCCCGGCAGCAGCGTCCGCCAGGAGTTTCTCCCATGCCTAGGGCGTTGTCTCCAGGAGACAGGGGATGCCGCCGCCGCCCTGGAGGTGTATCAGGAATTGCTTTCGGACAAAGGCTTGGCCTCGGAAGAGGAGGCGGAGGAAGTGCGCTATCGCCTGGCGGTCTGCCTGGCCACGGTGGGGCGGGAGGCGGAGGCCCGGAAAGAATTGCGGAAGCTGGCCTCCCTTACGCTGGATGCCCAGCATCTCCCCCGGGTCTACGCCCGCCAATATCTGGCCATCCTGCGCCAGCAAGACGGGGACGCAGCCGGGGCCCTGGCCATGTTCCAGCCCCTTCTGCTCCTGAAGGGACTCCCCGATTCCCTGCGCCAAAATCTCCTCCTCACCGCCGGATATCTGGCTTTCCTTCCCCCCGTGCAGGATTTCGCCAAGGCCCGCTCCGCCTATGGCTCCTTCCTCTCGGAATATCCCCAGGATTCCCGGAGCCAGGAGGTGCGGCGCAATCTCCTCTCCTGCGCCTACGCCCTGGGAGAGCACCAGGAATTCCTCCAGCTTCTCCAGGAATATCAGAAACAACTCCCGGCCAACGCTCCTCAGGACTGGGATCTCCTATGGCTGTCCGCCCAATCCCATCTGGCCCTGGAACGCTGGGAGGAAGCCCTGCCCCTCCTCCAAACCCTGGCGGAAAGCGACGCCGTGGCCCCCCAGCGACGGCAGCAAGCCTTCAGCCTCCGTCTCTTCTGCCTGGACTCCCTCCATCGCCTCCAGGAGGTGGCGGAGGAAGCGGATCGCTACGCCCAGCTCTATCCCCAGGCCTCGGATCGGGAGTCCATTCTCCTGCGAAGAGCGGCGGCCCTCCAGGAACTCCATCGGGACCAAGAGGCCATCCAGCTCTACCAGACCCTCCTCCCGCGGCTGGCAGCGGGAGATCCAGCCTTGTATCAGCAGGCGGGGCTTTCCCTGATAGGTCTTTGGGAGGCCCAGGGAGAGTTTTCCCAGGCCGTGACCCTCTGCCTCACTCTGGCGGAGAAGGCGCCCGCCCTTTCCTCCCCCAAAGAGCAAAGCGGGGACGCGCTGCGGGAAGCGGCCCTGCCACTTCTCTTGAAGATTCCTTCTGATCCCCGGGCGCTTCCCCTGGTGGATCAACTCCTGGCCAAGAGCCATGAGGCGGAGAAAACCCGCCGCCTCCTCCAGCTGCGCTATCACTTCGCCCTGGAGGGAAAGAATCTGCCCCAGGCGGAGGCCACCATCCAGCGCCTCCTCCCCCTTTGCACCCCCGCCCAAATCCCCGTTTGGCTCCAGCGGAACGCCCGGATTCTCCGCCTCCAAAAGCGGTATCCGGAGACCATCCAAGCCTATCAGGAAATCCTAGCCCAGGGAGAGACCCCGGGGGAGATGCGCCGGGAGATCCTGCCGGATCTGGTGGCGCTCCTCTACTTCCAGAAGCGCGGTCCAGAGGCGGTGCCCTATTGGGAGGAACTCTTCCGTCTCCCGTCTCCCCCTCCTCTCTCCCGGGTGCTTCTGGCCCACATCGCCCAGGAACGGCGCAGTCAGAAGGACTATCTCAACGCCCAGAGAGCCGTCAGCGCTCTCCTCCAGGGGGAGGCATGCCCCCCCGAGGAGCGAATTCCCCTCCTGCTCCAGCTGGCGGATCTCCAATTCCTGGGAGGGCAGATTCCCCAATGTCGGGCCTCTCTGGAGGAGGTTGCCTCCCGCCTGGAGACCCAGGGCGCCCCCCTTCCCATGGATCTCCTGGCCCTGAAGGCCGAACTGGCCCTGAGGGAGAACCAGCCCGATGCCGCTCTCACCTATGCCAAGGAAGCCCAGGAACGGCGGGATTCCGCGCTTCTCCCGGATTCTCGCCCCCGGGCCCAATGGGCATTGGCCCAGGCCCTGCTCACTCTCCAGGACTATCCCGGCGCCCTGACGGCCGCCACCCAGGGATTCATCCTGGAAAAACACCCGGTCTACTCTCCCCGATGCTATCTCGTGGCCGCCATGGCCAAGGAAGCCCAGGGGGACCCCAAGACCGCCGCTGAACTCCGAAACGCCCTTCAACAGGAATACCCTGACTCCCCGGATACGAACCCATAGCCACTCCTCCCACGCCTATGTCTCGCTTCCTCCTCCTGGCCATGCTTCTATCCCTCTCCCTTGCGGCAGAGATGCGCATCCTCCTCCCCGCCTCCCCCAGCGCCCCCGAAAAGACCGCGGCAGGACAGCTGGCCAAATACCTCCCCCTCCTCAGCGAAGAACCCCTCGCTGTCTCCATCCTCTCCGAAGAGGATCCCGACGCCCAAAACACCACCCCAAAAAACACTATCTACCTGGGCAGAACGAAAAACGCCCTCCCCACCTTCCAGCTCTCCTCCTGGGACGCCCTCCAGCCCGATGAAATCCTCTACCAGGTGGACGAAGACGGAGCCCTGTGGATCGCCGGAGAGGGCACCCGGGGCACCCTCTATGCCGCCTTCGAACTCCTGGAGCGGGAATACGGCGCAAGATTCTTCACCGAAGATTTTGAATATCTCCCTAAGACACAAGGAGTTCTGACTCTCCCTGCCCCAGGGGTCGCCCATCGGTACGCCCCCCCCTTCATCACCCGGGTGGCCTACTACCAGGACATTCTCCAGGGAAGCCCCGCGTTCATTGTGAAGTTGCGGAACAACTTCTGGAGCATTCCGGAGGAATGGGGAGGCAACGACAACATCATTGGCTTCGTCCACACCATGGAGCGCTTCATTCCCGAATCCCATTTCCAGGAGCATCCCGAATGGTTCTCCTACCGGGACGGCTTCCGGGACGCCGGCTCCATGAGCCAGCTTTGCCTCACCAACCAGGAGATGCGCCAGGAGCTCACCCGGCGCGTCCTGGAGGAGCTCCGGAAGGATGGGGGAAAGAGCCACTTCATCTCCGTCTCCCAGAATGACAACAGACGGTACTGCCTCTGCCCGGAATGCACCGCCTTTGTGGAAGCCCACGGCAATCAGACCGACCTCCTGCTGGACTGCGTCAACCAGGTGGCAGAGGCAGTGGAGAAGGAATTCCCCAAGGTCTATGTGGACACCCTGGCCTACAGCTACACCCGCCAGCCCCCCAAGACCGTCCGCCCCCGGAAGAACGTGGCCATTCGCTATTGCACCATCGAGGCCCTCTCTTTCTTCCCCCTGGAGTCCTCCCAGAACCAGAAGCTCTTCCAGGAAATGCAGGAATGGAAGAAGGTGGCCAATAAAATGCTCATCTGGAACTACGTCACCGATTTCACCCGCTACTATATCCCCCATCCCAACTGGAACACCCTGGCCCAGGACACCCGACTCTTCCGGGATTGCAACGCCATCAACATCTTCCAGCAGGGCGCCTTCAACGCCTGCGGCCCCGCCGCCGACCTGGGAGACTTGAGAGCCTATCTCCTCTCCCGCCTCCTCTGGGATCCTGACGCCGACGACCAGGCCCTGCTTGACGAGTTCTGCCAGCACTTCTACGGTCCCGCCACTCCCTATGTCAAGACCTATCTGGAGGGAACCGTGGCTCTGGCCCAGGCCCATCCGGAAATCCAGGACAACTGCTATGCGGACAACACCCGCTCTTGGATGAGCGACGAGGAGCTGGTGGATCTCTGGAGGCGGGTGTATGCCGGCGTCCACGCCCTGGCGGAGGATCCGGTCTACGGTCCCCGCATGGAGATGGCGGCCCTCCCCCTCACCATGGATCTCCTGGATCGCCAGGAACTGCTGCTGCCTCCCCCGGAGGAGCGCCTCGCCCCCCTGCGGGATGTGGATCCCGTGGCCCTCAGCGATTGGTGCTTGAAGGTGATGCAGCGGGACGGGGTGCAGTTCCTCAACGAGAACCACACCTTCACGGCCAAGGGATGGGGCGCACGCCTCAAGGGCGCCTTCAACCGCACCTTCGTCCTGCCGGATGTTCCCCTGGCCGAATCCCTGCCTCCCGGGCTTCCGGAGGGGCAGAAGGCCTGGAGTTGGAATGTGGAAACCCTGGGAGGCCTTCCCTACGCCTCCAGCATCCGCACCATCATGCTCTCGGAGGACCCCGCCGCCGACGGGGGCAAGGCCATCACCATGCCCAACACCCACCGCGAGTGGTTCCTCCAAATGCGGAATCTCCCCCGGGGCGTCTTTGATGTCTATCTCTCCGTGCGCTGCGATCTGAAGCCAGGCCATCCCGCCCAAGGAGTGGCCATGACCTTCGGCAACTACCCCGACGGCCCCCAGGCCCTCACCACCGCCACCGCCGAAGCCCTGGCCGGCCCGGAATACAAGCTCATCTACCTGGGACGCTCCAATCTCAACCGGGCCAACTACTTCTACGGAGCCCCCGTCATCAATCCCAACGTGGAACGCGTCTGGTTCGACCAGTTCGTGGTCACCAATCCCACCGACGACCAGGGCAATCCCCTGGCGCCCCCGGAAGAGGAGGAGTAATCCCCTCGCCACCAAACACAACCCCTGTTTTTTCCCCACAACAAACACGTAAGGTACAACACTATGGCAGTCGTAGAAAAAACCACCATTGGCTATGGTTCCCGTCTGGGCAGTTCTCTCAAGGGAATCTTCACTGGTCTCCTCATGGTTCTGGCGGGCATTGTCCTGCTCTGGTGGAACGAGGGACGTTCCGTGCGCCGCTACAAGGCCCTCAAGGAGGGGGCCGCCGCGGTGATCTCCATCTCCGCCGACCAGGTGTTGCCGGAGAACGAGGGGAAGCTGGTGCACCTCACCGCCCCCGCCGTCACCCAGGAAACCCTCCAGGATTCCGAATTCGGGCTGTCCCTGCCCGGAGCCTTGCGCCTGGAGCGGAAGGTGGAGATGTATCAGTGGCAGGAGCATTCCGAGACGAAAGAGGAGGAGAAGCTGGGAGGCAAAGTGGAGAAGACCACCACATACACCTATGAGAAAGTGTGGTCTAGCACCCCCATCGACTCCCGGAACTTCAAGGAAGCCGGCCATGAAAATCCCGCCCGCTCTCCCATTCCCGAGAAGACCATCCTGCCCGCCCGGGTCACGGTGGGCGCCTTCCGTCTCACCCCCGAACAGATCCAAAAGGTGGGGGGCGCCCGGGAGTTGGCTCTCGCCCCGGACTACCAGGTGCCGGCAAACCTGCCCGCCCTCCTGCCCCTCTACCAGACGCCCCGGATCTCCTCCCAGGAAATCTACTTCCCCGTCAAGAAGGGAAACGCTCCCGAGGGTGACGCCCCCGCGGGAGAGAACACGCCGGAAATCGGGGATCTCCGGGTCTCCTTCCAGGTGGTGGATTCCCATGACATCTCCCTGGTCTACGTCCAGAAAGGGGACTCCTTCGCCGTCTACCAGGCCAAGACGGGCACCGTGGCCCTCCAGGCCGATGGCATCAAGACCGCGGACGAGATGTTCACCTCCGCCCAAAGCGCCAACAAAGTCATGACCTGGCTCCTCCGGCTGGTGGGCTTCTTCCTGATCTTCAACGGCTTCCAGGCCATCTTCAAGCCCATCCAGGTTCTGGCCAGCGTCATTCCCTTCCTGGGACGCATGGTGGGCGCAGGCACCTCCACCATCTCCTTCCTCCTGGCCCTGCCCATCTCCCTGCTGGTCATCGCCCTGGCCTGGCTCTTCTACCGCCCCGTCCTCGCCGTGGTCCTCCTGGTGGCGGTGGCGGGCTCCCTCTACGGGCTGAAAACCGCCTTCGCCAAATTGAAGAAACCCGAGGCCCCTGCCCAGGCCTAGCTCCCCTCCCATGGCCCGTCCCGCCACCCGACTCCTCTTCCTAGATGCCTGCATCCGCCGGGAACACTCCCGCACGGAAGCGCTGGCCCAAGCCTATCTGCGCCTGCGGCAGAAGCAAGGCCCCGTGGAATGCCAGACCGTCCTCCTGGAAGAGGAGGCACTTCTTCCCCTGAATGGGCGACGCCTGCAGGAGCGGGAGGAAGCCATCCAAAGGGGGGACTACCGGGGAGAGGCCTTCCGCCTCCCCCGGCAACTGGCCTGGGCCCAGGAGCTGGTCATCGCCGCCCCCTATTGGGACATGAGTTTTCCCGCCTCCCTGAAGCTCTATTGGGAAAACTGCTGCGTCTACGGACTGACCTTCCGATACACCCCGGAGGGACAGCCCCAGGGACTCACCGCCCTCCAAAAAGCCACCTATCTCACCACCAGCGGCGGCATCATCGGCAAGGCCGATTTCGGATTCCTCTATCTCCAGGGACTCCTCCAGGGGCTCCTGGGCGTTCCCACGGTGGAACGATTCTCCGCGGAAGGCCTGGATATCCTGGGAAACTCCCCCCAAGAGATTCTCCACCGCGCCAGGCAGGAAATGGAAGCCCATTTCCTGAACATGCCTCGCTAGCCTCCTCTTTCCGGGAGGCTTTCCCCTCCCCACGCAAACTATCTTGCCAAGG
>JAEDMH010000017.1 GCA_016303095.1 Lentisphaeria bacterium
ACCCCCCCCCCCCCCCGGTGAACTGGACCGACGCCTCGTCCAAAAGGCAAGACTCTGGCTGGACGAGGGCACAATCTTCGGGGCAGCCGGCGCGGGTTTCCAGCGCTTCAACATCGCCGTCCCGCTCCCCCTCCTCCGGCGGGCGCTCCGGCAATGGGAGGAAGCCCTGCCGTAAAAGCCCCCCGCCCCCAGGGACGGCATGACGGCCCGGCTAGTCAGCCAGCCACTGCTTCACCCGCCCCATGGATTCCAGGATTGTCTTCTTCGCGGCCTCGCTCCCCACCTCCTTGATCTTCGGCCATCCGCATTCAAAGGAGATGCGCCCCTGGTAGCCGATTCGCCTCAGGGCCTGGAAATACCGGCTCAAGTCCCCGTCGGTCTCCCCTGGCCAGCGCCGGGTTTTCGGGTCTGCGATGTGCACATGCTTCAGGTGCCGCCCTGCCTTGACAATGGCCTCGGGAGATTCCTCCATCTCCGCCATATGGTAGAAGTCGGCCATCATCTGGAGCTTCGGGGAATCGATCGCCTCCACGATCTCCTGTTCCTGGGCCAGGAGGTTCACAACATTGCATTCCTTTGCCTGCAGGTTCTCCAACAGCACCACGACCTTGCAATCGGCTATGCGCCGTGCCAGTTCACGGCAGAAGTCGACGAACTGCCCCATTCCCCGGGCATGGTCAAAGCCCTCCGGAATCTGCCTGGCCCCGCCTGACCCAAAGACAATGAACTGCGTGCCCGCCTCGTCGGCCCGTCGGCAGGCGGTCTCCCCATAGTCCAGGAGTTCTTCGGTGTCCGGATGTTCGCCGCAAATGTGGAGGCGCCCCGGCAGAAACCCGTTCGCCACCTCCGGCTTCAGGGAAAACCTCTCCTCGATTTCCCGGAACTGCGCCTTCTGAAGGGCCCAGGCCGCCTCGCCCTGAGAAGGAACAAAGGCAATGTCCACCACGGTTTCCACATAGGAAAAGCCACACTGGGCAAAGATGCCCATCGTCTCGGCCTCCACCCAATTCCAACCAAATCTGTACGCCATTTTCATACCCTCCTAATCATGGGAAGAACCTTGCCTGGAAAAGTCGACTAGCCCGGAAGAGAAAGCGGCGGAAAACCGCTCGCCGGGATACAGACAAGGCGCACCCGGGGACAGGCACGACCAGCCCAAAAACACTGGTTCTCCCATAAGCGGCCTTAATATCTCCACCGCCGCCAGGATTCCCCTTTGGAAATCCATCCAATTTTTTTGAAAATGTTACAGACTTTCAGGGGAAACATAGGCAACCCGCCCTGGGCAAGGCCTGCCAAGATTTGCTCAACTCATTTATTATAATATATTAACATTGTTATCGAAAGCCGCCTTGGGAAATCTCGTTCTTCGTGGAAAGAAGTGATTTGTGTTTCATTTCCCCAAGGCGCACCCCTTCGTTCCCCTCCCCATGCAGAAAAACAAGCTATCCAATGGCATTGTCTTTGGCTTCCCGGATTTCCAAATCGTGGAGGACATGCTGCCAGAACTGTTCATCCGTGTATGGGGGGTATCGGAAGCCGAGATCTTTACCTACAAAAAGCGGCGGCAGGGCAATCCCGCGCTGCACTTCGTAACGGCAGGGGAGAGCGTCGTCGAAATCGACGGGCGCAGCTACCATACCTCCCCGGGAACCCTCTTTCTGCTGCCCGCCCAAAGCATCGTCACCTATCAACACAAGGCCGAGGACGAGTGGAAATACTCCTGGTGCTGGCTGGCAGGGCGCTCCGCGGTGCGGATATTGACGGAAATCGGCCTGGACCGGACAAATCCCGTGCTTTCCTTCCAAAATCATCCCGCCATCCTGGAGATGGTCAACGCCATCACGAAGAAGTTCTCCAGCGGCAACTATACCTCCCTCTATCCCATCCGGGCCGCCTGGGAACTGGTGGACCTTCTGCTGGAATGCTACCAGGGAGGAAGGAACAAGCACAGCATGTCCACCCAGGCCATGGCCATCCGGAACTACATTGAGAGCTACCCCATGCAGAACGTCTCCGTGGAACTCATCGCCCGGGAATTCCGCATCTCCCGCGTCTCCGTATACCGCATCTTCAAAAAAGCCTACGGCCAGAATCCCAAGCAGTATATCGACCAACTCCGCTTCGAAAAGGCATGCCAGCTCCTCTCCAATTCCCAGTTCAACATCAACGAAATCGCACAGCTCTGCGGATTCGGAAGCATCTACTCCTTCTCCACCGCCTTCCGCAAGCGACTCGGCATCGCCCCCTCCGAGTGGCATAAAAAACATTGAGCCCCCCACGCCCCTGAAAGGCACAGGAGAGAGGGAATGGGAAACTAAATCGCAAACAGGCAAAGCGGGGGTTAAGGTTTTATACTAGTTCTATAAAACAAATAGGTTATATAATATTTGAATCCCAGAGGGGAAGAAGGAGAGACAAGGGTTCCCCCCAAGAAATTCGTAACATTATCTAAAATTTCGTATCCTACAGCGAAAGGAAAAAGAAAATGCCGTCTATATAGTCTTTTCTCGTCGAAACAGAAAGCGTTTTTTCCTCTCTCGTCGAAACAGAAAGCGTTTTTTCCTCCCAAGTTCCTCAAACCGCCCCCACAACCCCCTCAGTTCCTCAAACCGCCCCCACAACCCCCTCAAGGAGTAGTCATGAAAAAGTCATTTACGTTGATTGAACTGCTTGTTGTGATTGCCATCATCGCCATTCTGGCAGCCATGCTTCTGCCCGCCCTCTCCAAGGCGCGGGCAAAGGCACGGGGCATCGCCTGCGTGAACAATGAGAAGCAAATGGGGCTTGCCGCAGCCATGTATGGCGATGATTACAACGGCTACTGGCTCCACGCCAACGGCAGCCAGTATTTCGACTTCCGGATGCCCGGCGAAGACCGCCCCGCCAACGCCTTCGTGACCATGTCCCCCTACCTGGGAGGGCCGGACTACGCCGAAATCAAGGCCTACGCCACCAGCGTAGGCTATGAAAAGGCGAGCAAAAGGACATTGAAGACCTACCTGTGCCCCTCGAACTCCCTCTCCAGCCTGAGCGCCCAGTACGTAAAGCCCAGCTACGGCTTCTCCTCCACAAACTACGTGGCCACTGGCTACAGCCAGCCCCTCTTCCTGGACAAATGCTGGGACGCCGAGCAAAGCAGCAAGCCGCGGATTTCCTCCCCCAGCACCATCATCCTGGGCGGCGACCTCTACTATGGCAACGGCTACTACACCGCCCTGACCAACATCAAGTGGCATTATGATAACACGCCCAAGTCCGGCCTTGTCTACGCCGTCCACAGCGGCCGGGCCAATCTGCTGATGCTGGATGGCCATGTGGAAACCCTGGCAGCGCAACAGATGCTGCAATCGGACCTTGTCGTGCCCGTCTTTGACTGCCGCTGCTATCGTTTCAACTACGTGATGCTGGAAGGCGGCCCCTTGGCAAAATAGCCAGCCCCGCTAGCGCGTCCCCCGCTCCCCCACCACCTCCCCGTCCCACAAGCGAACATGAAACGAAAAACCACGGCGTGGTTCCTCTCCCTGTCTGGATTCCTGCTGTCCCTTCTTTGTCCCCAAGGGACAGCCCGGGAACTCCCCCTGGAAAATTGGCGGTCGTGCCATCGGCTGGAATGCACCCTCACGGAGGAAGGCCACTTGAAATTGACGGAAATCGGCAGGGACTCCAGCATCCAGGTGGATGGGCTTTCCCTGGCCAAGGACGAGTTCAATACCGTCGTGGTCACCTATCGCGCCCAGGGAACGGGGAATCGCGGACAACTCTACTTCCGCGCCGCCCACGAATCCTACAGCGATGATCGGAAGTTCAACCTGCCCTTCCTGAAGGCGGACGGCACGTGGCATGCCCTGCGCGTGAACACGCAGGCTCTGGAAAAGCCGGAGAGCTGGAAGGACCAGGAGAAAATCTATGGCTTCCGCCTGGACATGACCGACGCCCCGGGAGGGGAAATCGAAATCCGCTCCGTGGAAATCTTCTGGGACGACAAGGCGCGCCCCACCAGGAGCCGGGAGGAACGCCTTGATTCGCCTGCATGGCCTCCCGTCACCCCCGATTTCCATCCCGTTTCCCATGAAATGATCAAGACCCCGTATTATGCCGGAGGGATGATTTGCCATCCCCAGGACAGGGGCCAACCGGCCACCTACCTCCTCCGAAAAAGGTTCCATCTTCCCTGTGGCGTAAAGCGCGCTGTGCTGGCTTTTCTGGCTGACGATGCAGGGGAAGTGTATCTCAATGGCACCCGCGTGCTGGAAAAGGAGGGGTGGGAATCTCCCGCCACCCTGGAAGCCGGGGAATATCTCCATCCCGGGGAAAATCTCCTGGCAGTCCAATACAGGAACCTCCGCAGCGCGGGAGGAGTCCTGGTGGATTTGCAAGTCGTTTGCCAGGACGGACAATTTCTCCGGATAAGCTCGGACCAGGACTGCAAGGCGGCACTCCCCCCCCAAGCGGGATGGGAGACGCTGGACTTCGACGATTCCCAATGGACGAAGGCCGCCTGGCACGAGCCGCCCCCCGGCATGCCCTGGAACAAATCCATGCCCTATGTGGACATTCAATGCCCCCAGGAGGCGGTGGGCGTCCTGCCAGACTCGGAGCAGTGGAAGGCGGGGGACCTCTTCCGGGCCAGGGTGCGCCTGAAGGGGGAGGTCCCTCCCCTGCCTACCGCCGTGCGCCTCTTCCCGACCCTGGAATCGGGGCTGGCACTCCCCCCAAGGTACGCCGACGTGACCCGGGAAAATGTGCACCGGGAAGCGGATGGCACCTGGAGCTTCCCCGTGGAATACCCTTTGCCGAAAACCTTGAAGACTGGGCGGGTCTCCCTCAAAATCGAGACTTCCCGGGAAATGAAGGGGGAACTCCTCTGCGATTTCCAATGCACGGAAACCCCCGACGCCCCCGCCAGCGCCATGACCGCCGAAATGCGCCCCACCCCCGTCGGTCCCAGGCTCTTCCTGGATGGGGAACTCCGTTTCCCTGTCATCGCCTGCGTCCCGCGGAATAGCGGACCCGACCCCATGGACACGGGGTTCCGGCTGCTCTTCCCCATGGGACAATGGTGGCTGGACGAGGGAAAATTCGACTTCACCGCCTTTGACATCGCCATGGAACAGGCCCAGTCGCTCTATCCCGAGGCGAGATTCCTTGTCCAGGTGGCCTGCTATCCCCCTCCGGCCTGGGAACAGAAGCATCCCCAGGAGATGGCGCGGACGGAAGACGGCCGCCGAAGCCGACACGCCTTCCCCGAGACCCCCCACTCCTTCTCCTCCCCCCGGGCCCACGCCGACCTGCGAGAGGCCGTGGAAAAGTGCGTGGCCTACCTGGAAGCCTCTCCCTATGCAGACCGGATTGCGGGATATCGCATTATCGGCGGGCATACGGCGGAATGGATTGGCTGGAGCCACATGAACAAATGGTTCTTCGACTACTCCACGCCCGCCAGGGAGGCCTTCGCCGCCTTCGCAGCCAGCCAATACCCCACCCTGGGAAAGGCGGCCATCCCCTCCACGGAACGACGCATGCGAAAGTCCCCAACGGGCGGAGACCTGCTTTCCACAACGGAGGAACTGGACATCATCGCCTACAACCGCTTCTCCTCGGAAAGCATATGCGACCTGGTCGTCGACCTCTGCCGCGCCGCCAAGGAGGCATGCGGCCATCGGAAACTGGTGGGAACCTACTATGGGTATCTCGTAAACCTGCCGAACGGCCCCTTCTTCCAGGGAGGCGGCCACTTCGCCTTGAAAAAAATGCTGGAAAGCGGCGCGGTGGACTTTCTCATGTCCCCCCCTTCCTATACCGTCCGCCACATGGGGGAAACCCTGCTGGACATGAAGCCCTTCGCCTCCATCCAGGCAAACGGGCCGCTCTCTCTGGTGGAAGATGACCCCCGCACCCATGCCATCCCTCCTCTCAAGAGCACCAACTACGACCAAACCCTGAACGCACGGCAAAGCCTGGACTACCTGAAGCGCAGCTTCGGAATCGCCTTGTGCCGCCAGAGCGGAATCCTGATGTACACCTTCGAAGGACAGTTCCACAGCGAATTCACCTTCCCGGAAATGCGGACCCTGGCACGGGACACCTCCCTCGCCGGCCAGTTCTCCTGGGAAAGGAACCTCCCTCGGAAGGCGGAAATCGCCTTGGTCTTCAGCGAGGAGTCCTGCTTCTACCTGGCAGGGGAAAAACGCTCCGTCCCCAAGAACGACTCCCTGCGCCAAAACTACAATTTCACCGGCAGCGTCGGAACGTTCCCCCAAGGGGCCATCCACCTGTCGGGATACCTGACCTCTGTCCTCGCCGCCGACCTCTCACGATGCGGCGCCCCCGTGGATTTCCTCCTCGCCGAAGACCTGGCAGACCACCCCGGCGACTACAAACTCTACATCTTCGCCAATGCCATCGCCTGTGACAGCCGCTTCCGGCAGGCCATCCAGCGGCTCCAGGAACGGGATGTCACCATGCTCTGGCTCTACGCACCCGGATACTACGACGGCCTGGAGGAGGGCGTGGAAAACATGGAGAGGCTCACGGGCTTCCGCTTCTCAAGGCACCAGCGGCTTCCGGCGGAAGTCCGCCTGGGACCGGAGGAATACCTCGGCCTCCAAGAAGACTCCTTGACTCCAGGGTTCGCCGTCCTGCCGGAGGACGGGGTGCTTTGCCTCGCAAACTACACGGGCACGGACTTCTGCGGGTACGCAGAACGCAAGACGGGAAAGGCACGGACCATCTTCTGCGGGGCATACGTCTTCCCCACGGAATTCTATCGCTCTCTGGCCAAGCAGAGCGGCGTGCATCTCTACGGGGAGGGAGGCGACCCCCTGGAGGCGGGAAATGGCTTCATCGCACTCCATACGCGCTTCCCCGGCAGGAAAACCATCCTCCTGCGGGAAAAGGCGGATGTGGTGGATGTGTATCGCCACCGCATCCTCGCCAGGGACGTAGACCGCTTCTCCTTCGAAGCCCCCCTCCATTCCTCCTGGCTTTTCTATGTCGGACCGGACGGCAAGGAATTGCTGAAGCGCCTACGGGACAAGGAATAATCCACACAAGACGAAGAACGACAATGCCACGGCTCCCCCTAACACTCCTGCTCATCATCGCCTTGGGATTCGCCCACTCCCTCTCCGCGGAAACCAAGGCAAAGTGGATCTGGCGCCCCCAGAAGCAACAAGGGGCCCGGGAGACAGTCTGCTTCCGCTACGATTTCCACCTGCCCGCCGCCCCGGTTGCGGGAACGGTGCGCTTCTCCGGAGACGATGCCTACCAAATCTACATCAACGGCCATCTTGTCCGCCAGGAAAAGAACTTCCACTGCGCCCCGCTGAAGGCGGAAAGCACCTTCGCGGCCGGACACAACACCATTGCCGTGCAAGTGGAAAACCTGACAAGCCGGGCGGGACTCCTGATGTTCGCGGAATTCACCCTCCCCGGGGAAAAAGCCCCCAGGACACTCGTGACTGACGCCTCCTGGCAATGGCACGCCCCCTTCGGGGAAAACGACCTCTCCTGGACCAAAAGGGAGGCAGACACGGCTGACTGGGGACAGGCCGACGTGGTGTGCGACGTGGATGCCTACAACTCCTGGCAAAAACATATCTCCATCGAAGATTTCATGACGGCGGAGGAAATCGCGGAACGCCACTCCCACAGCAAAAGCCTCCAACAGGAAATCCAGGCCGCCATCGCCACCGTGACGGCACAGCTGCAGACCGAGGACGCCCCGCCCGCCGTGCGCTTTGAACGCAGGAATGGACTCCCCTTCCTGACGGACGGCGCGAAGGAATACAGCTGCCCCTTCTACAATGCCTTCTATCTCGATGCCCGGAAACCGGAGGAGTTCAGCAGACTCCGCCGGTTCCACGAGGCCGGGTTCCGCATCATGATGGTCAGCGCCTTCATGCGGGATTTCTGGAAGCCAGACGGCTCCGTGGACACGGCGGAAACGGAGGCCAAACTCCTCCATTTGGCCGCCGCCGCCCCAGAAGCGCGCTTCATCCTCTCCCTTGACCTCGTGCCTCCACGCTGGTTCCTCGAGGAACACCCCGAAGAGGCCATCGCCTACGCCAGCGGCGCCAAGCCTGTCTATGACGGCGATGAACTGACCACCCCCTCCCTGCGCGCCTCCTATGCCTCCGCCCTCTGGAAGGAAATGGCGGGAAAGGCTTTGGACGCATTTGTCTCCCGCCTCAGCCGCTCCCTCCCGGCAAAGCGCATCGTCGCCTGGCACATAGGATACGGACTCTACACGGAATGGCACATGTACGGAATGCCCAAGGAGATGCCGGATGTCAGCCGCCCCATGCAGGAGGCATTCTCCCAATTCCTCCGTGAAAGATATGCCACGGACAGGGCTTTGCAGGAGGCCTGGAAGGCCCCCTCCGTCACCCTGGCTACGGCCCGGATTCCCTCTCCGGAACAGCGCCTCCGCCGCAAGGACGGCCAGGTGTTTGTCCCCGGCATGGACAGACGGGTCATCGACTTCGGCGAATGCATGGGACGTGAAAGCATGCGCTGCCAATACTTCTTCAGCCGCATCGTGCGCCAGGCAAGCCCGCGGGACCTGCCCATCGGAAACTACAGCGGTTATTTCTTTGGCGTGAACTACCCCTCCAGCGCCTGGACCCTGAACCAGCCGGACATCCTAAACGGGGAAGAGGTGGACTTCCAATGCGCCCCCTACTGCTACGCCTACCGGAAGACAGGAAACAGCGGACTGCCACGTGGAGTCCTGGACAGCTACCCCCTCCACGGGAAAACAGCCATCCTGGAATCGGATGCCAGACCACACACCTCCTCTTCCTCCACTGACCGCGCCGCAACCACCCAGGAGGAAACCGACGGACAACTCGTCCGAGACTTCTGCAACGCCATGGTCCACGGGGCCGCGCTCTGGTACTACGATTTCGACGCAGGCTGGTACGACACCCCACACACCCTCTCCCTCTTCGCCAAACTGCGCTCCCTTTGGGAGCGGTATCCCGACGTCTCCCGGGTCTCGGAGGTCTGCCTGGTCTGCGACTTCGGAAGCGTGACCTTCCACACCAGCGAGGTCAATCCCAACCACTTCACGGCACGGCTGGTGGGAGAACTGGGGGAGAGGATGAGACACCTTGGCGTCCCCTTCGACACGCTTCTGACCGAGGACCTCGCCCTCCCCTCCACACGCCCCTACAAGGTCTATGTCTTCCCCAACCTCCTCCATCTGACCGAGGAAAAGCAACGTCTCGTCGACAGGCTGCTGGAACAAGGCGCCACCGTCGTCCTGCAGTGCGCACCGCCTGCGGCTGAACGGTGGCGCGGCCACCCCCGCGTGATTTTCGGGGAAAACAACACTCTCACAGGGGAACGGCTGACTGAACTCTACGAGACCGCCGGCGTCCACCGATACCTGCAGGAGGACGCCATCCTCTTTGCCACACGCTCCCTTCTGGCCGTCCACAAGACAGCGCCAGGACGCACCGTGCTCACCCTGCCCGGCACCCCTTCCCGGGTGAGGCAGGTTTTCCCCGAGGCCAGGGATTTCCCCACCACCCGTCAACTCGTCTACGAACACCCCAAGGCCGGGACCGTCCTCTTCCATCTCGAATACAAATAGGGTGAATACCCCCGCAGGACGCCCCCCTGTGGCAACTACCCGGAATACTCAGGAACTACACAATGGCAAACAAAGTCAGCTGGAAAGAAAAAATCGGATGGGGTTTAGGCGGATGGGCCGACAACTACACCTTCAACGTGGTGCTCATCCTCTTCCTGTATATCTACGTGGACTTCTTTGGAATGGATCCCGTCCTGGCGGGAATTGGCCTTGCCGTCCCCCGGCTGTTCGACGCCATCACCGACCCCATCATCGGAAACTGGTCCGACAATTTCCGCTCCCCCTGGGGACGCCGTAGGCCTCTCATCGTCATTGGCGCACTCCTCTGCGGACTCCTCCTCCCCTTCCATTGGACACCCCCACTGCTGGATACGGTGAAGAACCCATGGTACGCCAACGGCCCATTCCTCTTCTTCTGCCTCTGGGGATGCCTCTACGCCATGGCCTACACCGTCTTCGTCGTCCCCTTCACTGCCCTAGGATTCGAACTCTCCGACGACTACGAGGAACGCACGCGGGTCCTCTGCTGGAGACGCTATCTGGGACTCTTCGGGCAGTTCTTCACCCCCCTTGTATACACGCTCAGCGTGAATCCCCGCCTCTTCAAGGACATCCAGCAGGGGGCCATCGTCACCTCCTCCGTGGCCGGCGCCGTCGTCATCGTCCTGGGCATCATGCCGGCCATCTGCTGCAAGGAGAACCCCCGAGGCCTGGCCACCCAGAAGAAACCCTCCGTCTTCACCTCCCTGAAGAGCGTCTTCGGAAACTTGCCCTTCCTTCTGCAACTGCTGGGACAGATGACCCACATCATCATCTGCGGGGCGGGAAGCGGCGTCGCCGGACTGCTGACTCTCCATTACATCTGCCGCGGAGACGCCGAATTCAACGGCAAAATCCAATTCCTCACGGGGACCATGGGGTCGGTCATCAGCATGTTCAGCCTCTTCTTCATGATTCGGCTGGCCAAACGGGTGGGGAAACGCTCTGGATGGTTCACGGGCATGGCCATCAACATCCTGGCCTACCTGACGCTGATTTTCACCTATACCCCCAAGTGGCCTTACGCCCACCTCTTCAGCATGGTCCTCATCTATCTCTCCAACCAAGGCTGCGGACTGATGCTCGACTCCATGTGCTCCGACATCTGCGAATACGAGGAATACCGCACCGGGCGGAGGGCGGAGGGCATTCTCTCGTCCCTCCGCGGATTCATCGCCAAGACCTCCAATGCCATCTGCGGAATCACCTGCGGCCTCACATTGAAATTCTGCGGCTACAGCCCGGAGCTCCTCACCCAGGGCGAAATCCCCTGGAATATCCTCATGAAAATGAAGACGCTCTATATCACCCTCCCTATCCTGGGGCTGGTCGTCACCATGGCCATTTTCCTTTTCTACCCCTTAAGCAAGGAAAAAATGGCCGAAATCCACGCAGCGCTGGAAGAAAAACGCGAAAGGGAAAAGGCACAGGCATAGGCCCCGGGACCGCCGCCCCCATGACCTGGGAAACCATCCCGCCAACGGCGCCGCCCAGGGGGGCGACAATGCCCGAAACTATGCCCAGACCCACCCCCATGTAGGCTAGAAATCTAGAAATCTAGAAATCCCCCCCGGGCGGAGCATGCGCAGCAGGCTCCGCCCTCTCCGTGGCTGACCTGCGCCGCGCAGCGGCGTTTCCGTGTCCTCCGTGTTTTAGCTCCGTGCCCGACCTGTTTCCGCGTCAGCGTCCCTGTTCCTCTATATTTTCCGGAGCCGGAGGGCGTTTCCCACCACGATGAGGGAGCTGCAGGCCATGGCGGCGGCGCCCAGCCAGGGCGGCGGCACAAGATGCCAGGGAGAGAAGAGTCCTGCCGCCATGGGAATGGCGAAGAGATTGTAGCAGAAGGCCCAGGCCAGATTCTGGCGCACCACCTTCAGCGTATTTCGGGAGAGGGAGACCGCCTGGGAGACCGCCATAAGAGAGGGGTTCAAGACGACGACGCCAGCCGTTTCCAGGGCCACATCCGTTCCGGCGCCCATGGCCACCCCCACTTGAGCGGCGGCCAAAGCGGGAGCATCGTTGATCCCATCCCCCACCATGGCCACCCCGCTCCCTGGCTTCTGACGTTCCAGAATCCAATGGGCCTTGTCCTGGGGCATGAGTTCTCCTTGGCACTCTGTCAACCCCGCCTGGCGTCCCAGGGCATCCGCCACTTGCTGCCGATCCCCCGTGAGCATCACGCAGGACAATCCCTGCTTTTCCAAGGACTCCACAGTCTCCCTGGCTTCCTTCCGCAAGGGATCGGTCATCCAGAAGATGGCCTGCACTCCCGCCTGAGAAAAGAGATACAAGGGGGTGGCGGTGGCCTTGTCCGTCTGTTGTTCCCGGGCGAACTCCGGCAGGGAGATGCCCCGTTCCTGAAGCAAGGGGAGATTTCCACATCCCCAGAGCCTTCCCTGAACCTCCCCCAGGACGCCCCGGCCAGAAAGGTTCTGGAATCGGCTCACCCCCACAATTTCCAGGGAACGCCCTTCCGCCTCCTGCACCAGAGCCGCGCCCAAAGGATGCTGGGAGCCCTTCTCCAAGGAGGCCGCCACGGCCAAAAGAGCCTCCTCATCCCACTCTGGGGCACATTGAATGGAGGCCAAGGAGGGACGCCCCTCCGTGAGGGTGCCCGTCTTGTCCAGCACCACCGTCTTCACCCGGCTCAATGCCTCCAAGGTGGCGGCATCCTTGAAGAGCACCCCTTTCTTCGCTCCCACTCCCGTGGCCACCAGAATGGCCACCGGGGTGGCCAGCCCTAGGGCGCAGGGGCAGGAAATCGCCAGAACCGTCACTCCTCGGGCGAGAGCCACCCCCCAACCCTGCCCCAGCAGCAGCCAGCCCAGGACAGTGCCCAGCGCAATCAGAAGAACGCCGGGCACGAACCACGAGCAGATCACATCCGCCATCCGCGCAATGGGTGCCCGGGAGGCGCCTGTCTCCTCCACCAAAGCAATCACCTTTCCAAAAAGACTCTCGCCGCCGGCCGCCTGGACCTGGATCACCAGGACCCCATCCCCGTTCAACGTGGCCCCCAGCACCTTGTTCCCCTCCTTCTTCTCCACAGGGATCCACTCCCCAGTGATGGCCGACTGATCCACCGAGGAGTGTCCGGAAAGCACCACCCCGTCTGCAGGCACCACTCCCCCAGGACGCACCAGGCATCGATCCCCGACGCGTAGCTGCTCCACCGGCACGGACTCCTCCTTCTCCCCCCGCAGGAGCGTCGCGGTGCGGGGAGAATGGCGCTGGAGGGCACGCAATTCCGCCGTGGCCCGATTGCGGGCTCCCCCCTCCAGCCACTTTCCCAAGGTGAAAAGCACCAGAAGCATGGCGGGAGTCTCAAAAATCACCCCCTCTGGCGAAGTGCGCCGCCACCAACTCGCCAGCAAACCAATCAACGGATAGAGAAAACCGCTTCCCGCCGCCAAGGCCACCAGACTCTCCATGGTGGGGGACCCGTGGAACAATCCCCGGATCCCCCGAAGGAAGATCTGCCGGTTCACATACAGCACGGGCAACACCAGAAGGAACTGGAGGCTCACGGAAAGCCAGGAAAACTCCGGCCCGGGAAATCCCGCCATGCCGGCCATGGCCAGAATACAGACCGGCAAGCCCCACAGAAGGGTCGCCAGAAACTGCCCCAGAGGAGCCCTGTCCGACGCCCCATCCCGGCGGAGCTTCGGGGAGTCCGTCACCTCCAAAGGCGTCAAGCCATACCCCGCCGCCTCCACCGCAGCCTTCACCTGGGAAATCACCGAGGCATCCGAAGCCTCCAACGACAAAACCCGGTTCAGCAAATCCACCTGGGGAGCACCCACGCCGCTCACGCCGCTCACCGCCTTCAACACGTGCCCACGGCAGGCCGCACACTCCATCCCCTGGACGGAAAAACGATATCGCATCTTCTTGCCTCCTCAGACTTAAGCCAAAACCACCCCGCCAAGTTTCCCGACTAACCGACGGGCGCCCCGGTCAGTCCTCGGAACTCACGCCGCTTTCCCGCAGAAAACTTCCACGCCGCAAAGGCTGGGTGCGGACACGACTCCCCTTCAAGGTCAGGGAATCCTCCCCAAATAGCTGACGCAACCGACTCAAAAGAGCAGGAATGGGCTTCAAACCAAAGGAAGGATGAAAGAAAAGACAACTGCCAGAATTGAGTCTTATTCCCAAATGAAGTTCCGTCGTGCCACGATGACGACTGCACAGCTGGATCATCTGCCCTAGATTTTCCGGAGTTGCCACGCTTTCGTCTATCGTTAGAGAGACCTTGGCGGTAAAAAGTTCCGGGACACGGGACAAAGAAATCAACCGATTCAGTCGTATTTTCAAGGATGCATTCTCGTCATCATCCTCTCGGCTGATTTCTCCTTCGGCCAGAGCCAGCGCGCCGTCCTCCAGCAATTCCGGGTTGTTTTTCAGGACGGTTTCGTATTCCCGGTTGAAGAGGACGGCTTCGAAGGAGGCCTCCCGGCTTTCCAGGGTAAGGATGGCGAAGGGTTTTTGGGTGGCTTTGGAGAACTTTTTCACGCAGTGGGCGATATAGACGCCTGTGCGGAAGATAGTGCCGTCTTTCAGGGAGGGGAGATCCGCCAGGTCGTCGATTTGGAAGGCCTGGATAATCTCCCGTCCATGGTCGATGGGATGTCCGGAAAGGAAGAATCCCAGGAGCGCCTTTTCCCGGTCCAATCGTTCCTTTTCCTCCAGTTCCGGGATATCGGGATATTGGAGCGAGAGGGCTTCCTGGGAGGAGGCATCCATCATATCGAAGAGGGAGAGCTGTCCGGAGGAGCGGTCCTTTCGGGCGGAAGCGCTGCGGCTCAAGACCTCCGGGGCCACGGCCAACAATTGGCTGCGTCGTTTTCCGAAGCAATCCAGGGCGCCGGAGAGGGTCAGCGCTTCCAGGAGTCGTGCGTTCACGCCGGGAACCCGGGTGCACAGGTCCTCCAGATTCTTGAAGGGCCCCTCCTTGCTCCGGGCATCCAGAATGCTTTGGACAATTCCCTCCCCCACCCCTTTGATGGCCGCCAGTCCGAAGCGAATATCTTTTCCGCTGACAGAGAAGGACTTGCCGCAGACATTCACATCGGGCGGCAGCACCCGGATGCCCATTTCCCGGCATTCCTTCAGATAGAAGGCCAGCTTTTCGGAGTTGGAGAGTTCGCTGGTGAGGACGGCGGCCATGAAGGCGGCGGGGTAATTGGCCTTCAGGAAGGCGGTGCGATAGGTCAGCAGGCCATAGGCTGCGGAATGGCTCTTGTTGAAGCCGTATCCGGCAAACTTCAGAATTTTGTTCCAGATGTTCTCGGAGATCTCCTGGCTGATGCCGTGGGCCAGACATCCCTCCTGGAAGGTCACCTTCATCTTCTCCATGACCTTGATCTTCTTCTTGCCGATGGCCCGGCGCAGAATATCCGCCTGTCCCAGGGTGAATCCCGCCACTTTCTGCACCACCTGCATGATCTGCTCCTGATAGAGCATGATGCCATTGGTTTCCGCCAGAATGGGCTCCATCTCCGGCACATCGTAGTCCAGGGGAATGGTTCCCTCCTTTCGTCCCAGGAAATCGGGGATGAATTCCATGGGGCCGGGGCGGTAGATGGCGATGAGGGCGATGATATCCTCCAATCGGGTGGGCTTCCACTTCCGGCACAGCTCCTGCATGCCTCCGGATTCCAGCTGGAACACGGCGATGGTCTTTCCCGCCGAGAGGAGCTGATAGGCCTTTTCATCGCCCTCGGGAATGTCATTGGAGAGCAACTTGGTTCCCGTGCTGGCCTCCACCAGATCCAGGGCGTCCTGAATCAAGGTGAGGGTCTTCAGCCCCAGGAAATCCATTTTCAGCAATCCCAGGGATTCGCAGGGGATGGCGGAGAACTGGGTGATGGCCTCGTCTCCCGCCCCCCGGGCGATGGGAGCCACATTGGCCACCGGCATGTCTCCGATGATGACCCCTGCGGCATGGATGGACATATTGCGATTCAGTCCCTCCAGGACCTTGGCGTATTTCCAAAGTTCCTGGCACCAGGGTTCGGAGTCGATCTTCGCCTTCAATTCCTCATTGGGGGGATAATGGAGTTTTTCGCTGCCATTGAGGGCGATATCCAAGGTCATTTTGGGATCGGCGGGAATCAGCTTGGCGAACTGGTTTCCTTCCTCAAAGGTACGTCCCATGGCCCGGGCCACATCCTTCACCACCTGCTTCGCCTTCAGGGTGCCGAAGGTGCCAATCTGCACCACCCGCTCCTCCCCGTATTTCCGGCGGACATATTCGATGACCTCATGCCGGCGCCGTTCGCACAGGTCGATGTCAAAATCCGGCGGGGAGACCCGCTCCGGATTCAGGAAGCGCTCGAAGAGGAGATTGTAGCGGAGAGGATCGATGTGGGTGATGCCCACCAGGTAGGCCACCAGGGAGCCTGCCCCGGAGCCGCGCCCGGGCCCCAGGGGAACGCCAATCTTCGCGGCATAATGGAGAAAGTCCCACACCACCAAATAGTAACTGATGAATCCCATCCGCTTGATGATGCCCACCTCATAGTTCATCCGCTCCAAAATAGCCTTGCGCTCCGGGGTGATCTCGTCCTTGTCGGGATCGAAGCGGTAGCGCCACATCAATCCCTCGTGGCACAGCTGCCGCAGATGCTCCTCCCGCACGGTCTCCGGATCCTTCCCCGGCACCTCCGGCTCGGGATAGGCGGGATAGTGATTCGCCTTATCCTGCTCCACCGTGGGGAGATGGACGGAACACCGCCGGGCGATCTCCACCGTGTTGCTCATGGCCTCGGGAAGCTGGGGAAAGAGGAGAGCCATCTCCTCCTGGCTCTTGAGGTAGAATTGATCCGATCCAAAGCGCATGCGCTTGGGATCGTTGATGGTGGTCTGAGTTCCGATGCAGACCATCAAATCCTGGGCCTCCGCATCCTCCTTCCGGAGATAATGGGCGTCGTTGGTCACCACCAGCCCCAGGCCCAGCTTCTGCGCTATCTCCACCAGCCGGTCGTTCACGGCCTTCTGCTCTTCCAGCCCATGATCCTGCAACTCGATGTAATAGTTCTTCTCCCCCAGGAGATCCCGGTATTGGCGGGCCACCTCGTACGCCTCCTTGTCCCGGTTCTTCAAGAGCAGGTGGGGAATCTGGCCGGAGAGACAGGCGGAAAGGACAATGATGCCTTCCTTGTGTCGCTTTAAAAGCTCGAAGTCGATTCTGGGCTTGTAGTAATATCCCTTGAGCCAGGCCTCCCGGGAGAGGTGGCACATGTTCACATACCCCTGGTAGTTCTCCGCCAGCAGCACCAGGTGAAAACGCTCCCGGTTCTCCTCGGTGTTGCTGTGATTCTCATGACTCCCGTTGGCCACATAGAACTCGCATCCCACCACCCCGTTGATCTCCACCGGATTGTTCTTGTCCCCCCGCAGGGCCTCGCAGGTCTGGGTGAGGGCATAGACGCCGCTCATGGTGCCATGGTCCGTCAACGCCACAGCCGGCATGCCAAACTTCACCGCCTGGTCCACGATGGACTTGACGGACTGCGCCCCGTCCAGCAGACTATAATCGGAGTGGACGTGAAGGTGAACAAAGGGAGGAGTGGTCATGGCAGGAGCGGGGAGGGGGCGGGAGACCGGGGGAGACGAAAAGTCTGCCCCCTCCTCCCGGGCAAAGAGGAAGGGACAGACTAGGGAATCGAGGCAGGAGGCAGGATCTGAACCGAGGAGGAGGGAGGAAGGAAAAGAAGAAAAAGGAGGTGTTCGGCCTTTCCCTCTTTTTCTTCCCTCCCCGCCAGCCGGAGACTCAAGGCGTCCAGGGGGCTCTAGTTGGAGCGGCCGGGGAAGACGTTCACCTCGTTCCTAGGGGCGCGGGGGGAATTCCGACGCTGGAGGTCGTCCTTTCGATAGTCCAACGTATCATCCACCAGCTCGGAGGGCATCTTCCAGGTTTCGTTCACATAGACCCAACCCCGGGGAAGATTTTTCTCAAACTGCATTTGCTGCTTGTCCTTCACCCGGGCGACGATGGCCTCCTGCATCTCCAGCTCAATCTTGCCGATGATTTTATGGGCGTTGATTTCCCGCTGACGGCATTGGGCATTGAGTTCCGGATCGAAGCGGGCGCGAATCAATTCGGGGAGATCGTCCTTGTTGAGCATGTCCCTACCAATCCAGATCTTGTGTCGCCCTGCCCCATTCTTGTAGGTTCCCCGATAGGTGCGGCTGGGTTCGTTGCCGTGGGCGAAGCTGATCTCCACCCGCTCTCCTTCCTTGTAGAGGGGATATTTCAACTCGGCCTCTTTCACCTCCTGCTCATAGAGGGCTTGGAAGTCCAAATCCTTGTATTCGGGAAGAGCTTTCACCTCCCGGGTGGCCTCCTCTTGGAGTTCCTCCCGGTTCCGCACATCCACCCGGGGCACGGGGCCCAGGGCATCCATCTCGTTGCAATTGTACTTCTTCTGGATATACGCCTTGATGGCGGCCCGATCCAGTTGATAGGGCGGAAGGCTTTCCGGCGCTTGGGCTTGAGGCGCGCCCCCAGGCCCCATGGGCCCTCCGTAGGGATCCATGCCTGCGCCGTTTCCCTGCTTGCCCAACTCCTCCCGCTTCTTCCTGTAGGCCTCCTCCTGAATCGTCACCTGCTTGAGGATCTCCAAGGTGATCTCCTTGACACGCCTCTCGTTGAAACGGACGTCATAGCGGGTCTTGGGAGCGGCCTGTCCCCCGAACGGGAGGAGCAGTCCGAGAAGCAAGGAAAGAAGAAGAGTCTTTTTCATGGTCGATGCACAAGGGTCAAAAGGAGGCGACATCGTGAGGGGGAGAATGGGAAATACTATAATCTGGCCGAGGGGTTCTCGTCTGAGGAACAATGCCCTGTTTCCCAGATTCCCGCCCGTCCGTTCCGCCCCGTCTCAAAGAATCAGGGCTTCCAGAATCAGGTCGTTGAAGAGAAGGCCTTTGGGCGTAGGATAGAGCCGTCCCTCCGAGAAGACCAAGAGTCCCTCCTGGAGAAGGCGCTGGCACTCTGGCAGCGCCAGGACCTGGGAGAGTTCCAGGCCCGCCCGTTCCCGGAGGCTCCGGGCGCTCCACCCCTCCGTGGTTCTCATGGCGAAGGCCAGGATCTCCCGTTGCCGCCCCAGGGGAGAGAGGCGATCCGGCTCCGGCGCTTTTTCCTGGAGCCATTCCCGGAGGGAGGGGGGATTTTCCCAGCGGGAGAGTCCATCAAAGGAGACGGCGGCGGGCCCGCAACCTCCGTAGGTCTGTCCATGCCAGACCTGTTGATTATGCCGGCACTGGCATCCCGTTCGGGCGAAATTGGAGATTTCGTAGCGGGAGAATCCGGCGGCTCCCAGGAGAGTGTCGGCCAGGTGCCAGCAGGCCAGAAAGACTTCCTCCTCTTCCGGATCGTAGGGCTTGGGGGGGTGTCGTCTGGCCAAAGGGGTGTTTTCTTCCAGGATCAAGCTATAGCAGGAGAGGTGGTCGGGCTCCAGGGACAGGGCCTGTTGAAGATCCTCCTTCCACCAGGCAAGGGTCTCTCCGGGAATGGCGTAAATCAGATCCAGATTCAAACGGGAAAGCCCCTGCTTCCGGGCCAGCTTCACCACCTCCTCCAAGGTCTCCAGAGAGCCTCGACGCCCCAGGGTCTTCCGCAGAAAAGGATGAAAAGACTGGACACCAAGGCTAAGACGGTTCACCCCACCCGACAGAAGAATCCCCACCTTCTCCCCGTCCAAGGAATCGGGATTGGCTTCGCAACTCCATTCGCAATCCGGGAGAAGGACAAAATGCCTCCGCACCATCGCCAACAGGGCGGAGAGTTCCCCGGAGGAGAGACAGGAGGGAGTCCCCCCGCCGATGAAAATGGATTCCAGGGGAGCGAAATCCTGGCGACGACGCGCAAACTCCCCCTCCAGTCCTTGAAGATAGGCCCGACGCTCCTCCGGCGTGGAATGCCCCTGGGAGGCAAAGGCGCAATAGTCGCATTTCCCTCCCCCACAGAAAGGCACATGGATATACAGGGAGTGGAAGGGACGCTTCATGGCTGGGAAACTCCCCCCGGGGCGGAAGGAAGGGAGGGCCGCACCTTGAGTTGGCGGAAACGGACGATGTTGACCGTGCCGGCGGGAACGCGGGAAGGCTTGGAAACATCCCGGGCCAGACAGCAATCCACGGAAACCCGCCCCCCATTTCTGGCCTTGCTATGATAGGCGGCGATGGACGCCGCGGCTTCCAGCATCTCCCGCGTGGGCGCAACTTCCTCCGGCCCGCGAAGCAAAACATGGCTCCCGGGAGCGCCATGGAGATGAAACCAATGATCCGTGGGACGGGCCACCCGAAAGGAAAGAAGATCGTTGTCCACATCGCTCTTTCCCGCCATGGCAAACCAGCCTCCCCCTAGGTCATAGGTCCAAAATTTGGCCGAAATTTCCCTTTCTTTTTTCATAAGTTATTGCAATACAAGGAGTTATATAATTACAGGAATCACCACAAAGGCATGCCCACAATGCGTCGTTTATCCACGTGTCCGAAGACATGTTCTTCGGCAGGCATGGAGCGATTATCCCCCACCAGATAAACCTCTCCCTTGGGCACCTTCCTGGGGGGGAGGCGCCAGTTGCAGGGAGTCAGGCGGTTCCAGTCATAGGGGCTTTCCCGTCCATCCACGAAAAGCCTTCCCTGACGGAACTCCACGATCTGTCCCTCGGTGGCCACCACTCGTTTGAAGAACATCACCTTTTCGCCGATGTAGCGAACGGCCACCACATCTCCCACCTGGGGGTCCCGGAACCAGTAGACGGGGTGCCAGATCACCAGGAACTCCCGTTCTCCGTAGGTGGGAACCATGCTGGCGCCATTGGTGTAGGCCGGGGTGGCCACATAGCGTATCAGGAGAATGGTGCCCACGGAGATCGCCAGCAGGCGCAACCAGAACGCCAAGTCGAATTTCGGGATCAAGAAGCGCTCCAAGGCGCTTCGGTCGTCTTCTTCCTTCAGAAATCCCATGGTCTATTCCTCCTCGTCAAATCCCTTCGCCGCCAATTGGACCCGTTCCTCCGCCGTAGGTTCTCCATGGAGCTGGACACTCTGGGCCAGCCCCGCCAGCATCATGGTGCCCAACATGAAGGATCCCCCGTAGCTGACAAAGGGCAAGGGAATGCCCACAATGGGAGCCGCCCCCATGGTCATGGCCAGATTCACCACAATGTGGGTGGCGAAAAAGACGGCCACTCCCGTGGCCAGGACACATCCCAGCCGGTCCCGGGCGGTGATGGCGGTGCGGAAGAGACAGAGCAACAGGATGCTAAACAGGAGGATCACCATGCCGCCTCCCAGGAATCCCAGTTCCTCGGCGATGACGGAAAAGATGAAATCCGTGGGGGCGATGGTCTTGGGAAGATACCCCAGCACATGCTGGGTCCCCTTGAGATACCCTTTCCCCCAGACTCCTCCGGAGCCCACGGCCAGCAGACTCTGCACCGCATTCCAGTCGTCCCGCGGGCCACGTCCCGCCTCCGGGGCCAGGAAGTTCTCCAGGGAATCCTGGAGTGAAGTTCCCCAGGCCTGGGGCAGCAGGGCGGAGACGCCCGCAGAGAGGCTGCGGACAGGGGGGGCCAGAAAGACCTTGACCCGGTCTTTTTGGTAGGGGCTCAGTCTTCCGAAGGCCAAGGGGAGGGCCAGGAGGGCCAGAGCGGCTCCCAGGAGGAACCAGCGTTTCCGCAATCCGGTCAGGAAGAGAACCGCCAGGGTCACAGGCAGGAAGACCAGGGCAGTGCCCATGTCCGGCTGAAGACAGATGAGAATCACGGGCAGAGCGGTCACTCCCGAGAGGACGACCACGGGGAGCCACTCTCCCCAACGGCTGTTGCGGAGGGCGGGTCGGGTTCCCAGCCAGGCCAGGAGCAGGAGAGTCAAGGGCTTGGCCAACTCCACCGGCTGGAGATAGCCAATGCCGGGGACGGGCAGCCATCCCTTGGTGGAGTTCAGGGTATGCCCCACCCCCAGCACCAGCCCCAGCAAGCCCAATCCCAGGAGATATCCCCACAGGCTCTTGCGGCCCCAGAAATGGTAGTCCACCGAGGCCATAGTCAGATAAAGCAGGCTCCCCAGGGCAATCCAGACCAACTGGCGCATCCACTTTCCCGCCAGGTCCCCTCCCACCTCCGCCCCGGAACAATAGATGAAAACCACCCCCAGGGCAAGAAGCACCCCCTCCACCCCCATCGCCAGAAAATCCCCTTTCCGCCAGCCACGTCCCCAGGCAGGCACATCGGAAAAGGGATGGGAGCGGAAAAAGGCCATGGAGAAATCAGGTAGGGAAAAGCGGGAAAACAACAATCCGTGCTACATTGAATCCACACCCCGCCAGGAGCTCCCGGGAGTGTCCAGGCGCATAGACCCCGCCTTGCCGGATTCCGGGGTAAGATAATGCCTCCCGCCTCCCTCTCCCTCCGCCCTCTCCTCCTCACGCCCCATGGATCCGATTCTCTCCTCCCTGGAAGCCCTCATCCCTACCCCACTTCCTCGCATTGTGGCCGTGGAGGTGGACGAGGATAATACTCTGGAGCTTTTCCAACGTTCCGAAGACGGAGAGGAGACTCGCTCCATCCGCCGGCCCTACCAATGGTGGCTTCTCACCGCCGGTCCCCAAATGGCCCAGGCCCTGGAGATTCCCTGCCATTGCGAACCCCTTCAGGGAGAGGGAGTTCATCGATGCCGGGTGAAGTGGGACAGCCGACAGGAGTATGACCAGGCCCTGAAGAAGCTGAAGGCCCTCACGGGAAAGACCCCCGCCTCCCCTCTGGCCCCCTATCGCACCTTCCCCCACGCCTCCCAACAGGCCATGATCGACCAGGGTGTCCGACTCTTCCGGGGCATGTCCTTCCCCCAACTCCGACGGATGCAATTGGACATCGAATGCCGCAGCGCCGACCCCAACCGCTTCTGCGACGCCAGAAATCCCGAAGACGAGATTCTCATGGTGGCCCTGAAGGACAGCCGGGGACTGGAAGTGTGCCTCACCTCCCGGGAGTGCGGCGGCGAGGCCAATCTCCTGCGAAACATGATCCAGGTCATCCAGGAACGGGATCCCGACGTGCTGGAAGGACACAATCTCTTCTCCTTCGACCTGATGTATTTGAAGGAACGCTGCCGCCGTCACAAAATCCCCCTGGCCCTGGGAAGACACGGGAAGGTGGCCACCTCCCATCCCAGCCGGATGAACATCGCCGAACGCATCATCAATTTCCCCCGCTTCGACATCTATGGCCGACACGTGGTGGACACCTACCACTTGGTGATGCTCTACGATGTGGCCCGACGGGAATTGGAATCCTACGGCCTGAAGTACTGCGCCAAACATTTTGGACTGGCCAGAGAAGGACGGGTCTATGTGGACGGAGACGCCATCACCCAAATGTACGAGGAAGACGCAAGCCGCCTGGCAGAGTACAACCTGGATGACGTCCGAGAGACGGACGGAATATCCCAATTGCTCTCCCCTAGTTATTTCTATCAATCCCAGATTCTTCCCTTCTCCTATCAGGACTGCGTCTTGCGAGGCAATGCCACCCGCATTGATGCCCTGCTGTGCGCCGCCTATCTCTCCCAAGGATACGCCCTCCCCTTGCCTCAGGCCTCCCAGACCTTTGCCGGAGCCTTGACCACAGTGGAAAACATGGGAGTCTTCCGCCCCGCCTGGCACTTGGATGTGCGCTCCCTCTACCCCTCCGTGCTCCTGGCGGGGGGAAAATCCCCCCGCAGCGACACTCTGGGAATCTTCATCCAACTCCTGGGCCATCTCCGCACCTTCCGGCTCCAGGCCAAAGACGCCGCCAAGGACGCCGCTACCCCCGCCCAACGGAAGGAATACCAGGCCCTCCAAAATTCCTTCAAGATCCTTATCAACTCCTTCTACGGATATCTGGGCTTCGCCCAGGGCACCTTCAACGACTACGCCCTGGCAGAAAAAGTCACCTCCACCGGCCGCAATATCCTCACCCAGATGAAGGAGGATCTGGAAAAGGAAGGGGCTCACATCCTGGAGATGGACACGGACGGCATCTACTTCATGCCCCCGCCCCAGGCCACCCCAGAGGCCATGCGGAAAAAGATCCAACAAGGCCTCCCCCCAGGCATTGAACTGGAATTGGACGGACTCTACGCCGCCATGTTCTCCTATCGCAGCAAAAACTACGCCCTCCTGGAGGAGGATGGCACCATCTCCCTCCACGGCGCAGCCCTCCGCTCCCGGGGCCTGGAACCTTTTCTCCAACGCTTCATCCGGGAATCTCTCCAGGCAATCCTGGTGGAGAATGTCCACGACCTCACCCCCTTGATGAATCGATATCTCCAGGAACTCCAAAACCATGCCTGGCCCCTGAAGGATTTCCTGCGCAAGGAAAATCTCACCCAGTCCCTGGAAAACTACCTCCGAGCCCTGGGAACCCCCCAGGGACGACGCTCCGCTGTCTATGAACTGGCCCGACGCTGCCAAAAATCCGTGCGCCCCGGAGATTCCCTGCGCTATTATGTCACGGGAAACAAGAAAAGCGTCTCCGTCGCCGACAATAGCAAATTGGAGGAGGAAATCGACGAGACGTTCCGGGATGAGAATCTCCCCTTCTACCAAGAAAGACTCCTCTCCCTGGCAAAAAAATTCCAGGATGTCCTCCGCCCTGCTTCGGAAAAAGCTTGAACAGGTCGGACACGGAAGGCCCGGCAAGCCGGGCACACGGAAGCCACGGAGGGGAAACACGGAAGCCACGGAACGCCCGGCAAGCCGGGCGGCACGGAGGACACAGAGGGGAAACACGGAAGGCACGGAACGCCCGGCAAGCCGGGCGGCACGGAGGACACAGAGGGGAAACACGGAAGGCACGGAACGCCCGGCAAGCCGGGCGGCACGGAGACCACAGAGGGGCGGTTCGTGCATACGCACGTCCCGCCCTTGGATTTTGTTATAACTTCTTTGATTCTAGTAGACTTCTAGAACCTCTAGCCCTTCTAGACTCTCTAGCCCCCCCGCTTGCGGGGGAGGGGGGCAATCCTCATGAACCCCGGCAGGGGTGGGAGGATCACTAGAC
>JAEDMH010000149.1 GCA_016303095.1 Lentisphaeria bacterium
GTCACCTCCTCCAGAGGTGGCAAGGGGAAGCATCCTGGGCAGGTGGGGGAAAGTTTTTCTCCCTTTCCCAGAAGCACCCTTCCCTGGCGCCATTTTTCCGGCGTATGCAAGGCGATTCCCGTGAGAGTAGGCACGGCAGTAAGGGGGCGCACCACGCCCACGTGGTTGGTCAGGTGCACCAGGAGTTTTCCCTGATCTGTTTCCCGGACGGTCAGAGAGACGCCTGCGGGGGCTCCTTCCAGGCGGTACTGGAGTTTTTGCTCTTTCAGGATCGTCTGGCCCCAGCGGCGCAGAGCGGCGTGAGGGAAGCCGTAGTAGAACTCGAAGAATCCGCCGGAAAAGAGACAGAGCCTCCCCTTGCCCACCCCCGTGCGGATGGCCACGGGGATGGTGGGGATGCCGGGGCGGGCGGCATAGCATCCCGCCAGGGGGACGGGAATGCGGCCCAGGATTTCGGCCTCCGGGCGGGGCTCCACGGGGATGACCCAGGCTGGGGAAGGCAGGTATCCGAACGCGTTGTCCGCCTGAAAGCCCTCCCATTGGAGAGAGAGGTAGTTGAAGCGTTTTTGGTCCACCACTCCTTCCCGGCGATGGATGCCCAGCCAGGGGGGAATGACATTTCGTGGAGAGCCGTCTTCCCGGAAGGCGGCGAACTGTCCGTCCGCCAGCAAGACTCCTCCGTGGTCCACAAAATTTTGGCAGGCCTGGAGCGTCTGGGAGTCCAGGCAGGACGCATTGGGCGCCAGGAGGACGCGATAGCGTTTCAGAGCCTGGGGATTCAGATCCGTCACGATGTCATAGGGCAGATTCAGGTGTTCCAGGAGGGCGAAGGCGCCCTGGACGGCATCGTAGTAGTTTCCCGGCCTGTCTCCGTTTGCGTTTCCGGTGCCGTAGAAATCGCTTTCCTCGGGGACATTTCGGCTATGGCTGGCGGTATTGAAGCTATAGAGGACAGCCACTTCCGCCAGGCTATGGGTATTCTGATAGCAGGCATCGTGTTCAGCATCGAACTTCACCATGTCCAGGACAGCTTTGCCGCTTTGGGTCTGGAAGTTGTCCGGATTGCTATGGATTCCCAGCCAGACGCTGGCCCCGTTGCCGATGGCGTCGGCGTAGCACAAGCGCAATTCTGCAGGGGTATGGAGGACCCATCCCCAGGGTTTATGATCAGCTGCGAAGAAGATCACCGTGGGACGGTCTCCGGCCACCGCCTCGGCCATCTTGGCGTAGACGGCGCACCGCCAGAAGGGGAGTTTTTTGGGTTCGCAGTAGAAGAAGAATCCCCCTTCCGTCCCCACCAAATCATTGGTGGCCAGGTGGGCGGCCATGGAGGCCCCATCATGGGTTCCCGAAAAGAGTCCCTCATTGAAATACATGCACCAGGACGGATTCACGGACTTCACCTTCCGTCGCAAAGCCTCTTTGAAGGCCAGGACGCTTCTTCGGGTGAAGGCTCGATGTTCCTCCTGCGTGGCCTGGGAGAGAGGCTTTCCCGTCTCCGCCAGGAACTTTTTCTGACAGGCGGGGCAAGAACAGTCGTGGTAGGCGGGGCCGTCGAAGAAGAGGCCTTCCCAATCAAAATCCCCCAGGGATTCCACGCAGGAGAAGAAATAGTCCCGCCATCCGGAATTCAGGCAGCAAGCGGGATAGGTGCCATAGAGGAGCACCTGGCCGCCATCCTCCTTTTGGATGCTCCAATCCTGGAAATGCTCCTGGAGCGAGGGGCCCAGGATATGGCAGTTCATATAGACGATGGTGCGGAGGCCACAGGCCTGGGAGCGCTCCAGATACTCGGTCATCAGCGCCTTGTGGCGTTCCGGATCATAGATGGCGCTATACAAGTCGGCATGGGTATGGAGCAATTGCTCCACATTGAAGCCATGCTCCGCCCAGAACTCGGGCATGGACAACGTCTTCTCCCGACTTTGGAAATTGCATTGAAGGGCGGCGATGCGCAGGTGTTTTTTCATGGGGGGCCAATGTTTGGTGTACCTATGGGATAGGGAGCGGGGAGGGACACCTGGCTCTGTTTTCTCCCGCAGGCAACCACCTTTTTGTCAGGAACCCCCGTTTCCCGCAGGGTGGAGAACGGGGGGCTGAAGGAGTGGACGGAAGCGCGGGATACTCTACCGCTTTTCTCCCCCGTACACATCGCAGTTGGGATACCAATAGTAGTCGGAAATCAGGTAATTGGTTCCCGCTTCGGGATTGGTTCCCTTGGCCTTGGCGATGGCCACCGCCTCCACATGTCCGTCGGTGAAGGAGAGATTGATCTGCTGGCTATGGCGGAAGAAGTTCTGCACGTAGGTGGCGTGGGTGATGTAGTTGGGGGTTAGCACGATAGAGGTGGCGTACTGGAGATTGGTGCCGATGGCGTTTTCGGCGCTGCCATCGAAGAGATTCACATGGAGAGAGGCGTAGGGAATGGAGCTGATCCGGTGCCAGTCGGCGGCGGCCTTGGTGGTGGCGTTGGTCATCCACTGACCGGAATTTCCCCGATAATACCAGCTCATGCCGGCGGACACCTGGTAGCTGATGTTTCCCATCACCCGGTGGTTGGTGGGGCAGGAGGGGCAGAGGGCCACCTTGTGCCAGGCGGACTTGTCCTCCGCTCCGCTGGCCGTGCGGTTGGCGGCGGGATCCTTGTTCAGCCATTGGCTGTTGAACATGGGGGCCCCGGGAATCAGAGAATTGACGCCGAACCAAGTGTAGGTGTATCCATCCGTGATGCCATTTCCGTAGACAATGGGAGCGGCGGCGGCATCCCCCATGGGGCGGGTGGAGTAGGCGATCATGGGCAGGAAATCATCGGAGTCGTTGGCATAGAGGATATTGCCCAGCTGGAGCTGTTTCAGGTTGCTGGTGCAACTGATGGCCCGGGCCTTCTCCCTGGCCTTGGACAGCGCAGGAAGAAGCATGGCCGCCAGGATGGCGATGATGGCGATGACAACGAGAAGCTCAATCAGGGTGAAGTTGCGTTTCATAGGTCGTGTTCTCCGAAAAGAAGGGGGGACAGCGGAAAGGGAACCCCTTTCGTTCTCTGTAAAAAAGTATCCGAAGAATACGCCGCAAATCTTAATGGATTTTGGATAAAAAATAGAAGAATTTGGAAAAATTAAAGAACGAGAGCCGCTTTTGCCTCTTTTGCCCTGGCAAGGTCTTCCCTCCCCCGAAAAATGTCCTCCCCGTTCTCCGGAGTTTTTCTGGAGAGCGGGGAGGGGGCTTTCTCTGCCGCTCTCCAGAGAGGAGGGGCTAGGCCAGGAAATAGACGGGCGTGCAGCTCCAGGCATGGCAGGCGGAGTTCACCCAGGTCTGCTTATAGGGACTGTAGAAGGGGTCATCCTCTTTGAAGACCTCGTAGAAGGTGGTGGTTCCCGTCTCCAGCATGGCTCCCCAATAGCTTCGGATCACCTGGTGCAGCGCCTCCTCGTTCCCCACCAAGCGACAAGCTTCCAGGAGGAAATGCTGAAGATAGGGGGACATGGGCGCCACCAGAGAAGCGTCCTCCAGGGAGCGTTTCAAGAGAGTGCGTGCCTCCTCCCCCGTCACCACCTGCCCCAGGATGGCCCAGATTTGGCTGGCCAGGGTCCGTTCTCCTTTTCCCAGTTCCCGGTCTGTGGCGAAGAATCCATCCTCCTGGAGCCAGTGGGCCCGGGCGGTCTTTCTCATCCAGGCCGCCCGTTTTCGGAGCCAGGGCGCGTCCTTTTTCCCCAACACGTCGGAGAGTTGGGCCATGGCCTCCAGCCCATAGAGATAGGCGCAATGGGTGCCCACCGTCTTGTCCATGGTGCGATTTTGGTCAATGACGGACCACTGAGGCGGCGGCACCAGAAGAAGTCCCTCCTTGCTGATGTCCTTTTCCACCCGCGTGAACTGGAAGAGAGCGGTATCATAGAGGTCACGGGCCACCTGGCGACGTTGGTAGAAGCCTATGTGCTCCACCAGGATTTTGGGAAGGAGGAAGGGATATTCATAGGCATGGGCGCCGTGGCGTCCCAGCATTTCTCCCTCATAGGCGCAGGAGGGGAAGATGCCGTCTTTCTCCATGGCGCAGGCCAGGACATAGAGAGAGCGTTCCACCACCCGGGGATTTCGGTAGGTCACGGCATTCACCAGGGCTTCCAGGCGCAAATCCCCCAGCCAGAGTCGCCGATCCCGTTTGGGGCCATCCTCGAAGACGGTCTGCATGCAATTGCGCAGGGTGCGCACCCCCACCTCCCAAATTTGATTTTCCACAGGGGAGAGGCCTTCCGGAGGAGGAGGCAAACGGCGTCCCGCCGCACTCTCCGCCCGCAGGCGAACCCTCTGGAACATGATGGGATTGGGCGTGGCGATGACCTCCACCAGGAGATAACGGAAGGCGTAGCGGCGGGGAAGGCGGATCTTCGCCGGCAGAACATCATATTTCACGAAATCCTCCTGCATCCAGGACTGGCTGATCCAACTGGTCCACTCCTCCCGACGATAGCGGAACTCGTAGGGGAGTTCCGCCGCAAGGACCCGAAGGAAGAGAGGCGAATCAAAGTCCACCCCATCCAAAGACAATTCCAATTCCACATGCCCCACGGCATGCTCCCCGAAATCAAAGCAAATCCCCTCTCCATTCCCATAAGAACGCTTGGGGGAAACAGGCCGCATGGACACCCCCTGCCAAGCGTGGGAATCCTCCACGGGCTCCACTACCCCCACCGGGGACATGAACCAATGCTTCAAGGGGGGAACTCCCTTCTGCGCCTTCTCGAAAAACAACTTCGTCTTCATGAAAACCGTACTCCTCTCACATGCTGCCACGCCAGGAAAATCCCAGCCTCGCTCCCATAGCATACCCCTTCCCAAAGCCAATCGGCATTATATTTTCCAGAAAATTCTATTAGAATTCGGAAAATCTCCCCAAAAATCTAGAAACCTAGA
>JAEDMH010000150.1 GCA_016303095.1 Lentisphaeria bacterium
CCGCCCTGGGATTGGCGGGAAATCCTCCCCCGCCTGCGGGGGAAAAAAGGGAAAACCCTCCTGAACCCCGGCAGACCCAAATAGGAATCCTCTTCCGTAGGGGAATATATGGTGCGCCTTCCGTTCATCTGTGGCGGCGTGGCCAAGGGCGGGGAACTCCTGAGCGGGAGGGAGACTTTCGAGCGTATGGTGTCCATTTTTCCTTCCCTCTGTTGCCTGCCGGTATAGTATTCCCCGTTTTTTCCCTGAAGCGATGGAGAACGAGGATGATCACCAGGACATTAAGCGGAACGATACAAGGTGTGGATGTGGAGACGGTGGAGATTGAGGTCAACGCCTACGACCGGGACACCCCCGAGCCTCTTCAGGAGCCTCATTTCACCCTGATAGGCCTGCCGGATGCGGCGGTGCGGGAAAGCCGGGATCGGGTGCGGACAGCCCTCTCCATGCACGGAGTTCCCCTGCCCACGGGGGTCACCACCGTGAATCTGGCCCCTGCCAGCCTTCGCAAGACGGGGGGACTCTACGATCTGCCCATCGCCCTCTGTCTGTGCGCCTTCCGGGGACACTTTCCCCGTCAGATTCTGGAGGAATCCATGGTGGTGGGCGAATTGTCGTTGACGGGGGAGATCCGGCCCATCCGGGGGGCGCTTCCCTTGGCCATGCATGCCAAATCCTTGGGGTTGAAGCAGATGATACTTCCCAGAGAAAATGTCCAGGAGGCCGCCATTTCGGGCATGCGGGTCTTTGGGGTGGAGAATCTTCGGGAGGCCCGTAAGCTTCTGGCCAGTCTGGAAGAAGCCATCCCCACCCAGGTGAAGGTGGAGGAGCTCTTCCACAAGGCCCTTCGGGAGGAGCTGGATTTCCGGGATGTGAAGGGGCAGGACTCTGCCAAGCGGGCCTTGCTCATTGCGGCCGCGGGAAGCCACAATGTGTTGATGGTGGGCCAGCCTGGCGTGGGCAAGAGTCTCATTGCCAACCGGATTCCCGGCATCATGCCATCCATGACCTTGGAGGAATCCATGGAAGTCACCCGCATCTACAGCATTGCCGGTCTTCTCCCCCAAGGGGAGGGGCTGGTGGTGCGCCGTCCCTTTCGCTCCCCCCATCACACCGTCTCCGACGCCGGGCTCATGGGAGGAGGAAGCGGCATTCCCCGGCCCGGGGAGGTCACCCTGGCCCATCGGGGCGTCCTCTTTTTGGACGAGCTGCCGGAGTTTCGTCGCAACACCCTGGAAGCCTTGCGTCAACCCATGGAGAACGGGGTCGTGACCCTAGCCCGTTCCTCGGGGTCCTACACCTTTCCCTGCCGTTTCATGATGGTGGGCGCCATGAATCCCTGTCCCTGCGGATACTACGGTTCTCCGGACCACCGGTGTCATTGCACTCCCATGCAGGTGGCGGCCTACCGCGGCCGACTCTCCGGTCCCATGCTGGATCGCTTCGACCTCCATTTGGAGGTGCCGCCCCTCCCCCGGGAACTCCTCCTGAGCCCCCACCAGGGCCCCACCTCCGCCGAACTGCGAGAAACCGTTCTGGAAGCCCGGGCACGGCAGCGTCACCGCTTTCAAGACACCCCCATTCCCGACAACGCGGGCATCGCCGGAGCGGATCTGGACCGCTTCTGCCGTCTGGAAGAGAATGGGCGACGCTATCTGGAACAGGCCCTGGAGGCCAGAAATCTCTCCGCCCGTTCCTACGACCGGATTCTGCGGGTGGCCCGCACCTGCGCCGACCTGAACGGGCAGGAGAAGATCACAGAGGCGGAATTGGCGGAGGCCATCCAATACCGGGCCATGGACCAGAATCCCTTGGCCCAGACTTCCTGGTAGGCGGCATCTTCTCCGCCTGATTCAGCAGGAGGCCAGCAAAAGAAGGAGGAGCACCGCCACCCCCAGCACCACTTCGCCTAGGGTTCCGAGAATCCGCCGACGCAACAGGGGAATGCCTCGGTCGTTCAGATTCACCACATCCTCCCAGCGCAAGGGATAGAGTTTCGCCAAGCGCTCCTCCTCCGGGGGATTTCCCTGAACTGCCAGAAAGAGTCTGTCCCAGAGTTCCCGGGGAATCTCCTTGGGCGCCAGAGAGAGACGAGTGACCAGGGCGGGATTGCGGGGAAGGAGGCTCAGGGCCTCCTGGGGGGAGACCGTGCGCCAAAGCCCCCGGAGATCCCCATAGTCCGGATGAGCGGCCAATAATTCCAGAAGTTCCTGCCTGGGAATTCCTTCCAGGGGGATCCAGGCTTCCCAGCCTAAGTAGTCTCCCAAGAGCCACAGCTCCTTTCGAGAAAGGCGCTCCATCGCTCTTTTGCCCCAGGTTTCCCAAAGGCTCTGCCGTTGTGCCCACAACCGGGGATGGCTCTCCCGGCAATCCCGCCTCTCCCCTTTTCCCGGGGAAGGCTTTTCCTGGGAGAGACTCCGTGCCAGAATCTGCCAGGGACAAAACTCTCCCAGGGAGGGATCTTGCTCCAGCAGGGATAGCCATTCCCGGCCTGACAACTCCTCCCCGGGCACCTGGGCCTTCCACACCCGGGAAAGGGAGGGATCCCCCAGCAGACGGAAGCAGACCGCCGGGGTGCAAAATCGGCGCCACTCCCCATGGGAAGAGGCCAGCTCCGGACGCGCCGCCAACAGCTCCCACCACTGCGCCTGGGTGAAACGGTCATAGGAAGCCAGAAAATCCCGGTCGCTTCCCCGTTGCATTTGGGCGATCTGCTCCTGGGGAGACAGGGTAGCGAACGCCGCCCAGTCCTGGGGAACCACCCCCTCCTCCACCAGGAGGGCCCACTGTTCCCGGGAGAGGGTCCACCATCGGCATTGGGAACGCAGGGAAGGTTGCGCCCGCAGGAGGCGGCACCAGTCCTCCCCTCGGAGCCTCTCCCATCGGGCCAACGGGGCATATTCCGGATGCTCCGACAGCAGGACCATCCACTCGTAGCCATTCATGGTGGTCAGACGGCGCCCCCCCAGCACGAATCTCCGCCGAGGGCGTTGCCGTGCCTGTCGTCGCAGCTCCTGAGGAGGGATCTCCTCGCCGCAATCGGGGCACCAGACAGGGGTTTCCACCTCCTGGGCCGCAAAGGGAGTTCCGCAGACCATGCAAGTGACGGAGAAGGGATTCAGGGGGAGGGAGAGGCCTGCCTCCAACCCCTGGTTGATCACGTCATACACGCTTCCCTGGGGCGTTCCGTCCTGCGGGCGCACCACCGTATCCTCGTCGTGGAGAAATCCCTTCTGGTTCAGCCAGGCCAGATCCCACAGACTCAGGGGGCCCACCTCCTGGCCCCGTTGGCATACACGCCACAGGGGTGTCGTCTCCTGCCCGTCCTTCATGGAACCCCTCCCTTCCGTCGGCATGTCTGCCACACCTTCTCCGGGGGAGGCTGCAGGGCGAAGACCGTCAACGCCTCCTCCCCCTCCTTCCGGCACGCCTGGGGAAGATAGCGGGCGAAGCAAGGGGTTCCCAGGGGATCTTCCCCGGGAATGGACACCCGTTGAAAGGAGGTATGCAGACAAAGGGCGGCGGCCTCCGGGGCCCCCTCTTTCTCGCCAGCGGGCACCCACTGCCATCCTCCAAAGGGATGCTGATGTCCGCAAAGAAGAAGACGAGGGGGGGCCTCCAGGAACGTCGCCGCCTGCCGGCAGAACTCCAGGAGATTCTCCCGCCCGAAATCCATTCCCCGGCTTCCCCGGAAGGGACGCTTTCGCCGGGCGTCCGTCAACCGGTTCCAGAGAAAATCCTGGAGGATTTCCGGGGAGGAGAGGCTTTGGCGGGAGGTCAGCCGGGGAAGGAGATCCTGCTGAGGCACGCCCCCGTGGGCGGCAAAGATCCCCGAGGGGAAAAAGAGGAGACGGGGTTGTCGTTGGAGCCACGCCACCAAGGCGGCTCCCCATTCCCGCCCCCCGGAAATCTTCCGGAACTCCTGGGTAAAATTGGACCAGGTCACCGAGGAGACCAGTTCCCCCTCCTCCTCCCGCCAGGACAGGGCATCCTCATGATCCCCCAGCAGCAAGGTCACGGGGTAGCGGGCATCCGCCATGCCATGGCAAAGGCGCAATAGGCATCCCAGGGAATCCTCTCCCCGATCCACCACATCCCCCAAAACCACAATGCGTCCCCCCTCGGGAGCCAGGGAGCCGATGGCGGACAATACTCCTTCCAACGCCACCCGATCCCCGTGGATATCCCCTAGAAAGAAGACGGGGGCTTGGGGTTCGGCGGCAAACTCCACCCAGGGAGGGGATCCTTCCGGAAACTCCTGACTCCAGGGCCCCGGGGAAAGAACTGGCTCCTGGCCTAGACGGGCCAAAACCTCCTCCCCGGGAAAGGGAACTTCCCGATAGGCAGGGACGGCAAGCCTCATGGATGCGCCTCCCCGGCGCCGTCGCCTCCCGTCCAAGAGACGACCAGGGGAAGCTTCTCAATGCCCTTGGCGTAGTTTCCCACGGAAAGGACATCTCCCTGCTGAAGGAGCTGGGGAGCCTCCAGGGGGCGGCCATTGAGAAGCGTCTGGTTCTGGGCCGCCGGATTGGGGGCCACATACCACTGCCCCATCTCGGGATAGAGGGTGTATTGCCGTTCGGAATAATAGCGGCAATCCTCGCCGAAACGCCCCATGAAGCGCTTGCCCACCGGCGTGGAGAGGTGGAGAGGGACGCTCCGTCCATCCGGCCCGGTCAGCCGCAGCCCCGTCGCCAGAGCCTCCTCCTTCTTGGGAGAGTCCTCTTCTGGGAGAGCGGCCACCTCCTTGGGAGGAGCAGGAGGAAGGGACATCTCCGGAGCGGGGGAAAGGGGGCGGAGCCGAGGCGGCGCCGGAAACCTCGCCTCCCCCGCTGGGGGAGGAACGGAAGCCTCCTCCGGGGACGGCGTGGGCACCGGAGAAAAACGGGGAGGAGCGG